>NZ_JQMX01000005.1 GCF_000744945.1 Carnobacterium maltaromaticum DSM 20342 | reverse complement strand
TAAAGCGAAAAGTTGAGATATCTGAACAAATGACTTTATCTACTCATAAAATTTTTGATCTTAATTAAAACAACTCGCTATGAGATCCTGTCCTAGCTAAAGCTAGGATTAATTTCTCTTGATCGATTTTATATATTAGTAACCAATCAGGATTAATATGACATTCTCGTAAACCCGTGTAATTTCCAGTTAACAAGTGATCCTTGTATTTTTCTGGTAATTTCTTTTGTTGTTGCAAGTAATCTAAAACTTTTTCTAACTCTGAAGTTTTTTTCCCTTGCTTAATTTTTTTTTATAGTCTTTTTTAAATTTTGATGTGTAATAGATATCAAGCATTTAAATCCTCCAACAAATCTTTCACAGAGCTAAATCCACCCTCTAAATTTCCATCTTCAATATCTTTAATAGCTTTAGGGTTTCCGCATTAGGTTTTTTTATTTGAAAAGGGATTGCTTGGTTTTGATACTGACTGTTGTAAAAATACAGTAATAGCACTTGTCATTTGTCAAACCTAATTCATTAAATAGCTTTTCTGCTTCAGTTTTAAGTTCGCTATTTACTTTAACATTAATTGGTTTTTTTTCTAGTGTGGTCATAGTATCGTTCATCCTCTCTTATTTTTATCTAACTTTATTTTACCACTAATTAATACACATTGGAAGTATATTATACGTATAAAACGTTAAATTAAGGGTTTTTATTTTCAGGCATCTTATTGAATTATGATATCAAAAAAACTGTCTACTTTATTCTGCAATTAAACTTCTGTAGTATTTTTAATCTGTTGTAGATAGTTAAAACATTAACATTTTTTCCATTTCGGAAATACCAAATAATATAATAGAGTTATATTCAATTAAGTTCGTATTTATTTGGTGAGGATGATTGTATACTTACTTATTTATTAATTCGGCTTTTTAGTTTGTAGTTGTTGCAGGTACGTGCTTGCGCCGATACCTCTGTTCGCCTCTGCATCTGACAAACCTTCAATGACATTTAAACGAATATTTGCTAGATTTTTTTCTTCTGCAGTTTCATTTGTAATTTCAAAAGGGAATTTATTTTGTTTGACAACTTTGTCTAAAAATAAATCAAAAGTTGTGGTTAAATCTAACTGCTTACTAGAGAGCTCTTTAGTGGCCTTGTCTTTTAATTTAGTTTCTGCACGAATAAAGATTCTAGATTTTTCTTTAATTGCGGTCATTATAAACCCTCCCCTTCTACTTGTGTGTCCATTGTACGTCTAAATGGATAACATTTCAATTGTTTTCATTTCTAATTTATATGGTTTAATTTACTTACAGTAACATGTATTTTAAAATTAGTAGGATCCAAGCCGTCAATAGTCATGATATAGAATTACAATCAAAAAAATAGGTATAAACGATTTTTTGTTGATAAAAATAGCTTTATATGCTATTATCTAATTAGGAACATCAGTTCCCTTCCCTATAAATTGGAGGTAATCGTATTGAGAAAAGAAAAATTACAAGAACTAATAAATAATGAGCTTGTCACCCTCCCCTGGTATGTTGAGGAATATTATTATGCAAAGCTAAGTGTCCCCTACTCTTTAGCAACATTATATGAATATTTAAAAGAGTATCGTAGATTTTTTAATTGGCTTCTATCGGAAGCTATTGTTAAAGAAGAAAAAATTTCTTTAGTCCCTCTCTCTGCTTTAGAGAATTTAAAAAAAGAAGATGTTGAATTATTTAAGTCTTCTCTTCTCTCTAGACAAAAATTAAATAGTTCTGATACTAATGAAGCTCTTTCTTACAATACTGTAAAAAGAACGATGGCCAGCCTCTCCTCTCTTTTCAACTATTTAACTACAGAAACAGAAAAAGAAGATGGAAATTCTTATTTTGATCGTAATGTAATGTTAAAAGTTAAATCAGTAAAGACAAATGAGACATTTTCTAGCAGAGCTGCGGCTATTAAAGAGAAACTATTTCTGGGTGATGAATCTATGGGCTATTTAAACTTTATTGAATATGATTATCCTAAATCCATTAGCCTTAAGCAACTCCCCTACTACAAAAAATCACTTGAACGTGACTTAGCGATTAATGCTCTTATTTTAGGTACTGGATTACGAGTTTCTGAAGCAGCAAACATCAATATCAATGATTTAAATTTGGCCACTAATACAGTTTCTGTTATTCGAAAAGGTGGAAAAAAAGATTCAGTAATTATTGCACCATTTGCTATGGTCTATTTAGATAATTATTTAACTGTACGTACACAGAGATATGCTCCAGAAAAAAATGAGAAAGCATTATTTTAACTACTTACAAAAAAACTGCTAAACGAATTGAGACAGATACAATAGAAAAAATGGTAGCTAAATATTCAACTAAATTTAAAACTCGTGTTACACCTCATAAAATGCGACATACTCTTGCTACTAAGCTTTACCAGGTAACAAAAAATCAAATGACAGTTAGTAATCAGTTAGGACAAAGTTCTCTTTCAGCAACAGCCTTATATATACACATTATTGACGATGAGCAGCGAGATAGTATGAATAGTATTGAATAACAATTGCTGTCCTTTTGCTAAATGTTAATTACTTAATTTCTAGTGTATGATTTTAGTAGTTAGGTGAGATTTAAGTAAATTTGAAGTTAATCCTTTCCTGACTTTATTGGGTCTTCAGGAAGGGATTTTGAACATTGTTCCCCCTCCACTAATACATAAATATCAAGTTGAATAATAATATTTTCTCTTTTAAATGTTACCATACGTCATTTAATTAAAAGAAGTGCAAAGATAATATATTTTATGGCTAATAGCTTATCATCAGAAGTAAGTGATAACATTATATTTTAGGATAGTAATATAAAAGTAATAGATAGCATGACTAAAGAAAATAGATTTAAAATACATATAAATCTAGTGTATGACTAAAAGAAATATAAAGGTAATATATTATATTTCTACTATACCACCTTTGTAAGCAATTAATACCAACGCATTTTAATATAGTAATATATTATACCACTAAAGAAAATAGATTTAAAATACACATAAACTTAGTGTATGACTAAAAGAAATATAAAGATAATATATTATATTTCTACTATATCACCTTTGTAAGCAAGTAATACCAATGAATTTTAATATAGTAATATAAAAGTAATAGATTATACCACTAAAGAAAATAGATTTAAAATACATATAAATCTAGTACATGACTAAAAGAAATATAAAGGTAATATATTATATTTCTACTATATTATCTTTGTAAGAAAGTAGTACCAACGCAGTTTAAGATAGTAATATAAAAGTAATAGATAATATGACTTAAGATAATAGAAAGTAAATCTGCTTTAATGCTAATAAAGTTAGGGTGACTTTCTATTTGTCAAACGTCTATTAATAAATAGAAGCATACACTAGAATTACTATTAAGAAAAGTTGGATTATGGATAGTGGTATTAGAACAAAAAATATTAAGACGTATTTTAATGATGATTAGGAATGCGAGTATGACTTATGTAATAAACAAACAGCTTAGGTATAGCTAATGATAAGGAACTGGTCTTAGAAATAAAGTACTAAGTAATTTTAAGAATGAAAATGGCTTGGAGTATAACCACTTGTTTTAGGCAATGGGTGTGGATTTTTAGATTCTTATTATCTATAAAATTGCCTTAATAAGTGGAATATCTTGTTTCTAAATTAATTATTACCATTAGTAAGATTTTTTATACGTAGAAAGAAATATATAGGTAATATATTGTATGACTAAATAAAATTTATTTAACATACATACAATATAATATATTGCTAAAAGTAATATATAGGTAATACATTATATGGCTAATATATTTTTTTCGAAAGTAAGCTATACCAAGGTTTTGAATATAGTAATATATAATATGACTAAAAGAAATACAAAGGTAATATATGATGCGAGCAATCGATGATATTAGAATTGGATATTACTTGCGGATTACTTTAAAGTAATATGCAAGTAATAGTGTTTAATAGAAGATTAAAAAAACTAAGAATAATTAAATTCTTAGTCTTGTTCATCTTCTAAATTCAAATTTAAAGGATATTTACTGTAATCTTTAAGGTGTGAATTGACCTCATCTTCAGTAGCTAAACCTAATTGGAAAAGATGTTGCCAAATCGCATTCTCAATAAAATCTGAGATAAATCCTTTAGTTCCAGGAATTTTTTTATTTCTTCTTGAATCTTTATATACAAGGCTTTCTAATCTATCTACTGTTGTTCTTTCAACTTTATATGTTCTTGGGACTAGTTCAGTACCAGAAAGGTTGCTATTTTTTTTTAAACCAAATTTGTTAGAAATGTCATTTTTTGTAGAAATATTTAATGGTTTTTCTGCAGGGACATTAGTACTAGGCTCTATAAAGTCTTCACCAAGACTATCTACAGGGGTCTGAATGTCATCTAAATCGTCGTCAAAAGCTGAGTCAAAGTCACCACTAGCTGATTGTTTACTCTTTTTTCTTGGCATTATTCTTCCTCCTTATCATTATATAGTTGATTAGGAATTTCAAGAACATTTCCTTCTTTTGAAAGTAATCCTAACTGATTCATTTCATTTAGTAACTTGTAAAAATTTTGAGAAAATTTATTTTCTGGTGCGCTCATAGTAATGGGCATACCGTTTCGTACTAACTTATCAGCAAATGTAATAGATCTAGGGATTTCAGAATCAAAGTAGTGATAATTATTTCTGTTGGTGTATTTCATCATGGCATTAATCATTTTAGCGTGTAGATTTGTATTATAAACTTTATTTGCCAAAACACCACCAATTCTCAAACTAGGATTATATTTATCCTTTAGTGTGTTTACTCGTGATATTAGGTGTGTTACACCATCTACACCATTCAAATCAGGTTCATAAGGAACCAATACAACATCTGCAATTGACAACACTGACGACGTTACTTGTTTAAGTTCAGGAGGAGTATCAAAAATAATAAAGTCATAATCATGCTCAACCTTATCAAAAGCACCTTCCAGAGCGTTAAAGTAATTTGAGCTAGGGTCAATGTTCTTGTTCATCTTTTTTTTCAATCCCTCGAGGGTCATTAATTCTGAAATGTTATCTTTAAACTTTTTAATTAATGATATAAACCATTCTAGAATTGTATCACGAAAGACTTCCATTTTGTCAAACTCTAAATAGTTGTTATCAGCATTTGCTGGTAATACATCAATTTGATTGTCATATGTTGTAACAATGGCTTCTTCAACAGTGGCTGTTCCCATAAAAACATCGTATATAGTGTTTTGATCGTTCTTCAGTTTAACTCTAAATGATTTTGTTGTATTCCCCTGTGCATCTGTATCAACAACTAGTATACGAGCATTTGGAAATGATTTTCTAAGAGCACCGGTAAGATTTAGTGTGATAAGAGTTTTCCCAACCCCACCTTTGTTTGCTGCAACTGTAATTCCTACTGCCATAGTAAGTTTCCTCCTTAAAGAAATATAAAGGTAATACAAAAATGTGACTAATATATTACTATTAAAAATATACATATAATACTACTACAATATAATACCACTTAACGTTGTCGAAATCAACAACTAAGTGAATAAAAGTTTATAAATAAGGGTTTTCTGAATAGTATTTAGTAATAAAATATATTGTATTACTATTAATAATGTATTTTAAATAGTAATACAATATATTACTAATTGATTTTAAAGGGTTTTTCAAAAATAAAAACAAAAACAGTGAAAAAAAAAGTAATATCTATTGAGTATGTAAAAAAAAGGTGGTATTATGTTACTTAAGAACTGTTGTTACAAGTGACAACAAGGAGAGGTTATATGGAAAAGGGTACTAAAGAATTTAGAAATGAGTATAATCGTTATGTACTAAAATTTCTAATCGATAACTATTATATTAGTCGAATTGAACTTTCTAAAGCAATTGGATTAGCATCTAGTTATGTTAGAGAGTTTGACAACGGAACTAGAAATTTTGGTACTGAAGCATTGGATAGATTTGAAGATATGGTTTTTAGTAAATATGAGCCACTCCTTTTAAACCATTCATTTGAGTTAGAACAAATAAAAAAAATGATTTCTGAGTTAAATACTCCAGAAGAAATTGATAGATTTCGATTAAAGGGTGCCAATGCACTTGAATTGAATTAAAAGCATATATCAAATGTAAAAATATTTACATTTTAAAAAAGTTTAGGTATGATTGATACAAAAAAAGAGACGGAAAGTATAAGAGCTTGGTCCCTCTAATACATTCTGAATCACATACGAAAGCTATGTGTTCATTCTCGTCCCATAAAAATTAGTATTTTATTTTGAATGAAACAGGTTGGAGCCTGTTTCTGATAATTTATTATACCAAATTTTCAAGGAAAATTCAACCTTTTAAGGCTTATTTAAGTGTGTTTTCACGCTGGGAATTAGCATAACAGTTTGGAATGACGAAAGAGAGAGCACTAGTACTAGTGCTCTCTCTTTTTTTGTTGATTAACTGGAGGTGAAATATAATGCAAACTATAGCAGAACCTAATACTGCAGCAATCAAAATAGATCCGATTAAAGTTCAAGAACTAATTCTAAATGGTGGATTAAAACGCTACAAAGTTAAGAATAGTAAATACAATTCATTGAACTTTCAGGAAGATAAAAATAAAAAGGGTGCTATTTTTGGTTTCAGAACAAAGGAAAACATGCAAGCAGCAAGAGGCATTGTATTGACTTCACTTGAAGCACTAGAAGAAAATAGAGATCAATTTACCCATTGGACTCCAAATATATTTAGTTACGGTGGATATACGGATGAGACTAGGCTCTATGTAAAAGGACATAAAGAATACAATCTAAGCCAAATCAACTGTTTTGTTGTCGATATTGATTTCAAATCAGCTTATGAGAGAGCATCAGTTAACGAAATCATTGAAAATACTTTTAAAGCAGGCTTTTACTATGTACCTACACTAGTTTTGAAAACAACAAAAGGGTATCACTTTTACTATTCACTAAAAGAACCGAGTTTTGTATCGAGTGCCAATAATTATAAATCTTTAAGAACAGCAAGAGCGATTTCTCGTAGCATTAAGTTAGCATTTGCTGAGAAAATGAACTGTGTGGACGTTGGTTGTAACAATTTCGGTATTTTTAGAACGCCGAATTCTGATAATATTGTTAGTTTTAATCCGGAGTTTCAATATTATTTTGATGACTTACAAGAATGGTCCATGTTTTATGCCAAAAATTGTGTTGAAGAGAATAATATTGCTGCAGTTGCTGATGGCAAAAATAATGTACGTATAAAAAAATACGGAAAACAAATTAATGCTGCTTGGTTTAAAGCATTGATCAATGCAAATGAAATTGATTGTGGTGCTGGCCAAGATTTGGGAAGAAACAATGCAGTATTAACAATGTCATTGGCATGTTACAGTTCGGGGTTAACATTTCAGGAGGCATTAAACATGATGGAAGAATTTAATATTAATTTAACAAGCCCCCTTGAGTACATGGAACTTGA
This sequence comes from Carnobacterium maltaromaticum DSM 20342, assembly GCF_000744945.1. Lineage (NCBI taxonomy): Bacteria > Bacillati > Bacillota > Bacilli > Lactobacillales > Carnobacteriaceae > Carnobacterium > Carnobacterium maltaromaticum. The sequence goes on along the minus strand of NZ_JQMX01000005.1, from coordinate 121,937 downwards.
AAGAACGGTAATAAATGCCTATAGCGGAGAATACAAAGGTGCACACAAGGATCACATTAATGCTTTAATCCATAAATGGGCCAAATCAGATCACATGAAAGAATTAAAAACTAAAACAAATGGAAAAGTGCATAGAAGTTTATGGCATAAGCATAAAAAAGCACGGACAGAGAGACAACGAGTTCATAAATACGAATGGCAGAAGGACCTTTTTGAGTGGATTAACAAACAAGTTACTCCGGATAAAATGGTTATCGAAACCACCTATGCTGCGATTCAAGAAGGAATTGGAATTCCGAAATCAACACTGAAGGAATTACTAAAGGACCTGGAACAACGTGGGGAACTATTTACAGAAACCACACGTGGGCGAGCAAGTCGAACATACTTGACTACCAGGGCTATGCTGATTCAATCAATCTACCACAATAAAAAAGAAAGAGCAGAAAAATTAGTTTTAGCGCTTTGTGAGTTAATTCCAAAATGCCGTAGCGTTGTGGCTAATTTCCTAAAAGATGCGTCAGAACAGCCTGTGAGAACGATGCAGATGGAATTATCAGAACTAGATACAAGTTAAATTAAAAGAGCCAGTCTGCCAATTACTTAATATATCTTATATACGCACTTCTCTCTAACCAAGCATTAGGGATCTATTTAGAGATATACTTTAAGAGTATGAGTTTATTTTATTGTTTGCGTTGTTTATGATTTATGTTAGAGTTTAAATAGAGCTTGCGATAATTATATCGCAAAGTGTTTGTAATTCTAAGATAGAGAGGTAGGCAAGGGAATGGGAAAAGATTTTATTTTGGGTAAACATCCGGTGTTAATTTTTTTAAAAGAAGAGTTGAAAATGAATTTATCAGAGTTTTGTTTAGCAACAGGAATCCCGCAATCAACGATTTCCACTTGGTTTAAGCGTGAGTGGGGGATAGAGAAGTATCCAATTTATTTTTTTGTAGGGATTGCTGCATTAGGTGATTTTACAATTGACGAGGTTTATAATAAGCTGATTCGTTTAGAATCAGAATACCTGGTTAATCAAGTTGGAAATAAGACGTTTCTAGCTGAAGAGGGGATACAATTGACTGAGAAGGTTGCTAGGGAAGCTGAGAGTGTTAAAGCTGACGTTGCAGGTAGCGAGATAGAGATTCGTTTTTTAGATTTTGTACGTCGATTAAAAAAAGCTAGTGAAAAAAGTAAAAAAGATGAGTTTTTGAAGGTTATGATTGAGTTGTATGTAACGATGGGGAGAACATTACCTGGATGGGTAACAGGGATTTTAAGTGATGAAGATACGTTTGTGGAGGTTTCTGTAGTTTTTGTAGAAGTTTTATCTCGAAAATAAACGAAAGCAGCAACCAATACAAATGAAAATTATTGGTTGCTAGCTGGAATGTGTTATTTGATTTTTCTTGGTGGAAGGCTATTTAAATACAATTTAACTTCACTGTCCTGTTGAGTAGGTTTATCAAATTTGAGACTCGGATCACCTGGAGAAATAATATCTTTATTTTCTTTAACTTGTTCTAGGTCATGATACATGATCTTACTTTGCTGAGTATCCCCCAAAGATTCGACAAGTTCAGCGTAATTATAAGCTTTAAGGTAGGCTTCTATTTCTTTTTTGTGATTGTCGTGTGCTTTGTATAATTGGCAATATAGAAGCTGTTCAAGGAATAGGAATTGTATTTTTGACGAATATTCAATTTCTCTATTCTCAAATTTAAGTGCTTGCTTTAAATATTTAAAACCTTGAGTGTAATTTTTAACATAGACAGCTTGGCATATCATATTATTATAAGCTAAAAAGACAGTGGAGATAAATTCCTGACTTCTTATTTCTTTCTGTTTGACTGGAAATAGTTTTTTTTCTAAAAATTTAATTTGTTGAAGACCGTATATATTTATACAGTTTAAATATATTTTGTAATCGATTAAAGTAAAAAAGGTTTTTTCAGAGTATATTTTTTCCAGGTAATGTAGGTCATTTATACTTGGCATTATGATAGGTTCTTCTGAATTTCTGAAGGCAATTGAAAAAAATAAATATAGATTAAACCATTCCGGGTTAAATTTTTTGTTTTCTTTAAGGATAGACTGGATCTCGCTAATGGATTCTCTTTTTCTCTGTCCGTTTGGAGAAAGGATTGTTTGCTGAATTCGTTCTCTAAGTTCTTTTATATCTGTTTTCGTTTCTTCAGCGCACAGTGTTAATAGTTCAAACAAGTCAATTCCTAAATTGTTTGCAATTAAAATAAGTTCGTGATGATTAAGCTTTTTTTCTCCATTCTCAATTTTTTGGTAAACAGATCTTGAAAATAAACCTTTATAAAATTGGGTTTGTGTTTTTTTTTGCTCAATTCTCAGTTTCCTAATAATTTTGTTTGTTGTTAGTGTTTCCAAGTATACCACTCCCTTATATTTTAAAATTCTTTTATAAATATTAGTAAAATAATTTTTAAGATTTAAGCAGAAAAAACAAGATGTTAATATAAATGTCTGAATAAGGAAACGAGCTCTTTTTAAAAGCTTTTTAGACTATTTTTAAAGGCTTTTCCTATGAATAATATTTTATCACACCTAAATGATTTAAAAAACAGCTTTTGTCAAAAAAATAGAGACTTTTGGTAAATAATTGTGTATACTTAATTTACTGAAATATTTCATAATTTATTTTTTGGAAGGAGGTAGATAATATGAACGGTACTGTTGTAGAGGCAGTTGATGTTGAAATTTTAATTTCTACACTGGGGATGGTAGCTAGCGGCTGAGAATAAAATAATATTTTGTATTACTCTGATTATGCAAAGGGTTTCGGATTTACCTTAATTACCGACTTTTATAGCTTAAAAATCAAAATTTCATTATCACAAGTCCCATTATTTGTATTTGCAAAAGAAAAACGACTGTGGTAATCTTAAACAGCAAGTTTAAGATTATGTGAGCAATTAGCGATAATTATAAAAATGACTATTTTGAAAATTGAATATAATTTTACTTAACTGGTTTTTTATTAAAACTGGGTAAATAAAAAAAGGCCCTGAGTGCTAACGTAATGAATCGTCGCCAAACGATTTAATACGGTCAAGCACACCCAGGGTACAGCATATCTACTCTAATTAGATAGTGTACAGCGCCTTTTTTCGTTGCTCCTGTTATAAGAAGCCCCGAGTTGCAATAAAAGTTGCAACAATTAATAATATAGCATACAACTGTATATTTTTCAGCTTATTTTTCAATTAGAATAGTCTGTAAATGTAAGTTTTATGCATAAGCAACGTTTTTATATTATTAATTTTATGGGGCCAATTATGGCAGAGCAAGGTTAAAAGAGGAGTATCACTATTTATACTAGTGATACTCCTTTTTTTGTTTTTCGAGTTTTGCTAAAAAATACTTTTACTGTAAGTTGAGAAATCGATTTGGATCAAACAGTTTTAGTGATGACAATACATTAGCAATATTCGAGATAGATAATAATAATTTTAATTTGGGGGAGGAGAAAGTAGTATGGCGACTAAAATGAAAAAGCCTGGTAATGTTGTAAGTTGGGAAAATGTTCGAGAGTGCGGTCATGAAGTTGTACTTTTTGATGGAAAAAAAAGAAGGATAGAAAATGAGAATTTAGTGTTAATAGAAAATTCTTATTGGGGCGTTGATTTTTCTGAGCCAATTGAAAGTAAAACAACGATACAAAAGTCGTATTACGCAATTAAAAAGGTTTATGATCATACTGGAACCTTAATTGCTGAAAGAAAGAACATTCACTCAAATTTACTATCAACAAATAAAGGGATGTTAAAGTCGGTGAAATTGATAGATAAAAACAAGATCCCTTTTAAAGTTTCTGAAAGTCTTGAGCGTAAGTTCAAAGAAGATGACTGAAAAATGCAGAGAAAATATGCAGTTCATGCACAAAATATTTCCTCAATAACATTCGATGAATTAACAAGTGAATCAAAAAAAGAAATTGAAGTACGGCTATTAAAGGCTGGTGCTTTAAGGGTTGAATTTAAAGAATTAAAACATGGTAATGGTGTAGTAGTATCTTCCAATCCAAAACACGTAATCAAGTATTTACTGAAGTAGAATCAACTAACAAAATCATTAAAATTTTGATGTTTGTTAACAAAAGCAACGGAGAGTGTCATTAAAAGACATTTGAGAGGTTGTGGTAAAAATTGGTGTAACCCCAATCATATTCGGACTAGTCCTCCGCTTCTGTGATAAGCGCTGATATGCAGAAGGTGAAGCCCGCAATAAAGCCTTTAAAAGGGTTCGGGTATCAGCAGTACATCAAGAGACAGTTTAGTTCAAATAAGCTGTAGTCTACTCTTGTAGAGTTTGAGGTAACGATTGCATATAAACCTTGCGAATGTTGGACTGTTTTACAAATTTGTTAGTAAACATCAAAGTTTTAATGATTTATACGATACCTAAAAGTAGAAAATTGTATAAGGAGTGATGAAATGAAACAAGATAAATCAACAGATTTTTTTGTAGGTTTGATGAATGCTGTGCTTTTTGTACTTCCGTTTTATTTTTTATTGTATTGGATAGGTTTTCTAGCCATTCCGATATACTTTTCAGGATCGATTATCTTAGCTATTTCGTTTATGCATTCTGCAAACTCATTTAAAGAAAAGAGAATTAAGAAATGATTCATTACAATCAAGGAGGGGTACTATGAGAATTGAAGATCACTGGTATGATGGTATTGAGTATTATATTTCGTTTGAAACAAATAGTGGACAGACGATTAGAAGAAATATAATTTTCACTAAAAATTTAACGAAAAAAGAAATTGATAGAATGGTTGTTGAAAAATTTAATTCAGTTAAAAAGGTATTAAACATTGAAGAAGTAAATGATGTTTTACTTCCGAAGTCTAGTATGATGTTGATTAGTAACAATTGAAATTAAATAAATATGAGAAAAACAGTAATTAGTCAGATATAACTATCACAAGATTAAATAATTATGTTAATCTTAAAGTAACTAAAAAAGAACTTATTTATAACTGGAGGAATTAAAATGACAAAGTTTTTTGAAAAATGGACTAAAAAGCAAAAGATTTGGATTGGAACAGCTTGTACAGTGTTAGTATTACTTGGTGGAGGAGTCGTTTTGGCAGATTCACTTTCAACAAAACAAGCAGAGGCAAAAGTTGAACTACAAGCTTCAAACAAAGCTTCTTATAAAAAATCGTTATCAAAATTAGTTGAAGAATCTTATGCAGATTCAACTTTAGAGGCTTTATCTGAAAAATTTGATGATAAACAAAGTAAGAAAATTAATAACGCATTACTTGATGGAAAAAAAGAAGAAAAAGATAAAGAAATAAAAGAAAACGAAGCTCAATTGACCTATGCGTTAAGCATGTATACTGTAACAAGTGAATTAGACAAAGCCTTTGAATCAGAAGGAGTTGTTAAAGAAGGTGCTTCATTAAATGAATCAAAAGATTTATTAGAAACTTTAAAATCAGATAAAGTAAAGTTTTATGAAAAAGAACAAAAACGAGTTGAAGAAGTGACAACTCAATTAGCTTTAATGGAGGAAGCAAAAAAATTAACAAGTGATCTATTTGCAGATAACACGAAACAAGCTGTAAAAGAAGATGTTTCAAGAGAAACATATACTGCAGCAGTTGCAAAGGTTGAAGCTTTAAAGCAAGAAAAATTAAAAACTGATTTATTTGCTTCATTAGCTGTAGTCGATGCGAAACTTGCAGAAAAAGAGCGAGTAGCAGAAGTTGAGGCTGAAAAAGTAGCCCAAGAAACAGCAGCAGTTGAAGCAACTGCACAACAAGAACAAGCCTCCCAAGCAAAAGCTCAATCAAGCAATGCAAATAATAATAATAGTGGAAACTCTTCAAATGCAGGCTATACGGACAATGGTTCTGGTAATAGCACGCCATCACCTGGCGGTTCTCAAGGGAATAACAGCAATAACGGAGTTACTCAGCCACCTCCATCACAACCTTCAAATCCAGCACCTGGCGAAAGTTGGACCGGTACAACAGGTGATACAGAAGAGTTTGAAAATGATGTGAACCATAATAATGGAGAAGGTGGAAACAATTCAGGCGGGATAATAAATTGGTAAGATTATAAAAAAAGGACGATATCAGTAAATTTGATATCGTCCTTTTTTGTGTTTTTGGGGGAGGGGATAATATGCAAATACGAGCACCTACCATTTAATCTATTATTTTAATGACACAAAAAATAGAATTTGAGGTGTACTAATGAAAAATAAATCAATGTTAAACAAATTATGGGTAAAATTAACAGTAGCAATTATGCTTACTCAATTGTTTATCCCTAGTATAACAGCGTTTGCTGATGTGGTAAGTAATCCTCCACAAGAGACGATTACACAAGAACTTGAAAAAGAAGCAATCGTTGATGAAGAAAATAAGGAAACAGATTTAACTAAAGTTTCTGATGTAACTGAAAATAAAGATAGTGAAGAAAAAAATAGTCAAACAACCGTAGGTGAAAATCAAAATGCTAATGATAGTCCCATTGTTGAAAAAGAACTACCAGTTTTTGAAGTCATTGAATCATCTACAAATGAAGTAATTGAACCATCTTCAAAGATAATTACGTTTAATGAAAATGGAACTCCAATGCTCGATGGTGAAGCATTTTATAAAAATGAAGAACAAATAACTAAAGAAGATCTTGCTGAATTAATGAAACAAGGTGGTAATACACAATCTGATGGATCAACAGTATTAGCTCGTTCAGTTCGAGCTAATGTGACGATTGAATATTTGGGTCAAGTAATATATGGATACAATGTAGTTGGACATTTCCGCGTCAATGGTGAAGATGCTTTCTGTATTGAGCATTCTAAGCCAACTCCACCAACAGGTACACCTGCTGATGATGGTCTAATTTATAATGATGTAAATGTACGTTCTGCATTGTATTATGGTTGGAACGGTTCAGAAAATATTTTTACTGATTTTGCAATGGGATACACAGCTACTAGTTTGGTTGTAAGTTACTATTATACGGGTGTAGCTTCAGGAATTAATACCCCTGAAGCGCAGGCATTAATGAATAAGGTTGCTAGTAATCCTGTGCCAAATCCTTCAGCGAGTTTTTCAACTAGTAACCCAACTGTCTCTATAGTAAATGGTCAACAACGTACAGAGAATATCACTTTAAATGCTGATTCAAGAAATGTTTTCAAATTGCCTATCCCAGCTGGTATGACATTTAACTTAGTTGGTGGAGGTACTCAAACAAATACAACGGTAAATATTAAAGGTGGAGATACATTTTTTTTAACTGCCAATATGAGTTACACGAATAATTATGCTACAGGTGCATTACATGGTTCAATGAAAAAATGGCAAGCAGTTTTAACAAAACCAAATGATAGCAGTTTACAAACCTTGGGAAGAGGTGGATGGTTTGATCCAGATTTCACACTTCAATTTAAGGCTACCTTCTTTGCTCGCGAAGGTTGGCTAAACCTTGTTAAAAAAGGAAATGACACGACCCAAAACATTGCAGGCGCTCAATACCAAATTTTACAAAATAATGCAGTTTTACAAACAGTTACAACTGCTACAGACGGAACAATTAAAACAAAAGGATTGTTACCTGGAAACTATCAGGTAAAAGAAATTAAAGCTCCAAACGGATATTTACTTGATAAAACAGTGAAAACAGTAATTGTCCGTTCAAATGAGACGACTACAGTTACATTTACAAATATTGCTGTATTAGGTCAATTTGTATTATTTAAACAAGATGCACAAACAGGAAACATTGCTCAAGGGGATGCGAGTTTAGTAGGAGCCGAGTTCGATATTATCAATTCAGCTGGTACTGTTGTAGACAAGGTTGTAATCGCTCCAGACGGCAGTGAGTTTAAAGCGACATCAAAACCACTACCACCTGGAAACTACAAGAGAGTAGAAACGAAAGCCCCAGTAGGCTATGTATTAGATCCTACTCCAGTTCCAATGGAATTGAAATACGAAACACAAGAAATTCCATTAGTTACAACAACGGATAGAGTGAACAATCAAGTCATTTTAGGAAAAGTTGAGATCCAAAAATATTATGAATTAATTGTTGGTGGTGGTCACTTATCACCTGAACCAGGTGCTGAATTTACAGTCACTCTTAAATCTTCAGGTGTTGAGTACGGACGTAAAGAAACGGATGCAAAAGGACATGTTGAGTTTGATAAACTTCCGTATGGCCGTTATGTTGTAAGTCAAACTAAATCATTACCAGGCTTAATTAAAGTTGACGATTTCGAGGTAGAAGTTACCGAGGATGGAGCAACTTATTTTTATGCCATTTTAAACAATACGTTTACTTCACCAATGAAAATTGTGAAGGCAGATGCGGATACTGGTAAAAATGTATTGGTTCCAGGAACTCTTTTTGAAATTACAATTGGGGATACTGATGAACTTTATACAGAAACAACACACAACATTAGTCAATTTGAAACCAACGAAAACGGAGAAATTTTATTATTCAACAAAATGCCATTCGGTGAGTACAAATTGCACGAGATCAAAGCTCCGGACGGTTATGTAAAAAATACTGAACCTATGGATTTCATTATTAATGAAGAAAGCCAAGAAAATGGGTTAGTAACTGTTACGTTTAAAAACAAAGCACAAGTATCAAAAATTACGTTAACAAAAACTGGTGAAGTATTAACGGATGCTGACAAAGTTGAAACGGATTATGGTACACAATACAATCCAGTTTACACTCAAAAACCACTAGAAGGTGCTGAGTTTGAGTTCAGTGCTGCTGAAGATATTTACACTAATGATGGAACATTACGTTATTCAGAATTTCAAGTAGTCGATTCAGGCATTAGTGATGCAACTGGTCAAATTGTAACAGATCCAGAAACAAAAACATTTTATCCAGGGAAATACTACGCTGTTGAAAAGTCAGCGCCAAATGGATACGTTGTAGATCCTACTACTATTCCTTTTGAAGTGGTCTACGAGGGAGAAGATATTGAAATTTCTTCTACAGCTGTACAAGCAAAAAATAAATTGCAAGAATTATTAGTAAAAATCTATAAAACAGAAGAAACAATCGTAACTTGGGAAAATGGAGAAGCCGTTACAGAGCAAGTACCTGCTGATGGGAAAGAATTCGGTATATATGCTCGTGATGCCTTTACTTTTGATACGAATGAAGTCATTCCTGCAGACGGTCTAATGGGCCTCGCAACGACTAAAGATGGCGTTGCTGCATTCCAAGCGAAATTCCCACAAGGGAAGTTTTATGTGCGTGAAGTTGATGCTGGAGTAGGTCATTTATTAGACGAAACAGAATATGATTTTGAATTTACAGCACAAAACAATGTTCCAGTTTATGAAATTGGTATTTGGAAAGACAGTGTAGCGTATGGCAATGAGAACCTATTGAAAATTGCTAGATACTCTGTAGAAAACGAATTAGCTCGCGCTTCAGTTGAATTAACTAAGATCGATGATTTAGATGGAAAACCGTTAGAAAACGTCGCTTTTAATCTTATTCATACAGATGCAGATGGCAAAGAAACCATTGTTGGTGAATATAAAACGGACAGTGAAGGTAAAATTAAGGTAGAAAACTTACCAACTGGTGAGTACAAATTTGTGGAAACAAAACCACTTGATTGGTACGAAGCAAATAAAGAAGAATACAAGTTTACTGTTTCTCCGGATAATGACGGTGAATTAATTGAGTTAAACGTTGTAAACAAACGTAAACCTCTTGAAATTACGACATTATTTGCGACTACGGTAGGTGGTTTGAAACAAGTGAATCCTGATGTGGATAATGATTTAACGGATTATATTGAAGTTCGTGGTGGGAAAGCCGGTCATGAGTATTATGTAGACACAGTTTACAGAAACTCAGCTACTGGTGAAGCAGTAAGTTCTTCTGAATTCAGTTTTGTCTCTACAGGTGATGCTATTCAAAAACTATCAACGAACTTGTTTTTACCAAAAGGCACCATGAAAGACGGTATGTCTTTAACAGCGACTCATATTTTCTATGAAGATAAAGAAAAAACAAAAGAAATTGGACGTGAAGATGACTTAACACTTAAACTTCAGACAGTTGATTTTAAAACGCCAAAAGTTGGAATTAAAACTAAGGCTCATACGGGTGATGGTAAAACACAAACATTCACACATGGTGATATTATCGATGCTTACGATAACGTTGATCTTACTCACGAAGATGTGTTAGATGGAACGAAACGTGCATTTAAAGCGATTCTAGTTGCAGTTATTCCTGAAAATGGAAAAACGGTTGAACGCGACATTTGGGAATCAGAAAAAATTGATTATATCGTCAATGATCAAAAATTTGCACAATCTGTTGTAACAAAAGTAGACACTGGAAGTTATCCTGAAGGCACTTCTTTTTACTTTAAAGAGATTGGGTACAATGAAGCTGGCGAAAAAGATACCGAGCATAATTTTGACGGAAGAGATCGCAATCAAAGCTTAACTCCAGTTAAAAAACCTTTACCATTGCCACAAACAGGCGAAAACAATAAAATAATCTTTATGATTGCTGGTTTAGTGATTGTTGCTAGTGTTGGTGCTTGGTTTGGTCTTTCAACTAATAAGAAGAAAAAAGAAGCAAAAAAGCAAGAAGAAAAACAAATGAACATGGCGTTAACTTATGGTTACAGTGGTCCAGAAAGTATTTTTTCTACTGAAGACGATCAAGGAAAAGTTTATGCTGCAACGTGTTTAATTTTGAGTACGATTAAATACAACTATAAATTTAAGAGCGACTTGGAAGAATATAAACGATTATGGGAAAAAATAGGCTTAAAGGATGAAGATTTTTCTCTTAGTCCTAATTAATGCTTAGTTAAAAATAAAACATGTAGAAGGGCATAAGTGTAAAAGCTTATGTCCTTATTTTACGGAAAGAGGGTCAAGATGACAGTGGGAGTTAAGGTGAGAAATGAGGTTTATATTGACCGGAAACATGCGGTTATTATGAACAAAATAAATACAAAAAAAGCTGTACGAGTGGAAATTAAAGCATTTTATTTAAAAGAAAAATGTGCTCACAGACAGGGTAACTACAGTATAACTGATTTTAAAGACGGTCATAATTTGATTGTAATTAGTGGTGACACATCTCGAACATTTCGTATTCGAGCTGCAAAGTTCAACACTACGCGCCAAAAGTTAGTTGTTTTGTTGGCCAACGATTAATAATAAAAAAATAAAAAATGGAAATTGAAATGGAGATTATTATGAAAAAGAAAAATAAATTACAAATTGGTTTTGTTACTCTTATGTCTGTGATGGTACTTACAGCTTGTGGAGGAAATAATGAAGCAGAGAAAGAAAGCAGTAAAGTAAGCTCTCAGAGTGGAAGTGCAGTGATTGAAAAAGTAGATAAACTACTTGATTCATCAGAAGATAAAAAAAGTGAATCGAAAACAAGCAGTACTTCAGATGAAAAAAAAGCAACCAAAGCAGCAACCACTGTTTTAGATTATTTATATAAAAATAAAACAGCAAATTTAAAAGATGTAACAGGTGTGGCTGGAACAGATATGAATCGTATTCTTGAAGATACGGTCTATGAAAGTAAAATTAAAGATTACCCAGGTAGTGGTTGGGGCTTAGAAGTAGATGGAAGTATTTATACTGCAGAAGATATTTTCAGACAATACTCGAAAGTCTATATTCAAGGATTTAAACAAATTGGTGACTATGAGGTGAAAAATGTTTCTGTTGAGGATGATACTGCAACGGTGACTTACATGGTTAATCCTATTGCAATGAATAGTGTTTCAAATTCGATTACATGGGCAAGAGCCAATCTTTATGGTGGTTTAGAAGTGTCGGATATGATTGGAAGTTCTCAAAATACAGACGTTAAAGCAATTAACAATTTATTTACGTTTAAATTGTATGACATTATTTATGGTGATAAAGGCATTCCAATGGATCTACTTGGTGAAGCAATTGAAATTGAATTTACCTTAGAAAAAAATGGTGAAGGTTTTGATGCTGATTCAGAAACACTATTAGATCTTATTAAGCAATCCCAAGTAAATGAATATTCAAAAACAAACAGCACAAGTGACCAAGAGGATGTATTAAAAGACGAGTTGGATTCTGAACTTTAATATGAATCAAAGAAAGCTGATTAATCAGTGTTGTCCCTAGATTAATAAATTTTAACTAAGAGGGACAACACTGTAATCATAAGGAGTGAAGGTAAATGATAGAAGGAACAGGATATTTGAAATTTGTAAAATCTAGAGACCATTTATACGTTTACCTTCACGGTAGACTGGAAGGGGAAAAGCTCAAAAAACATTTGTTTCCATTTGGTCGCTTGGAAGCAGCATTAGAAAATATGTACTCTATTAGAGATTCAAACGTGTTGCCAGAAGAATTAGTAAGCATGAATTGTTCTTTTGATGATTTAGATCAGTGGATATTAACCCTAGAAACGAGAATTACAAGAAATGGAAAAAATATTGATGTGTTTACAAAAATATAAGACGGAGGGATTCCTATTAATACTGAGATAATAATTCAATTGACGTTATTTTTGATGAAAAATGCAATGTATATGAATTTTCTATTTCCCATAGGTATAGTGTTTAAAAATGTAAGTCAGGGAAGTATAGATATCAGTAAAATAAAGTTTAAAAAAAGTATCTTTACAACATTTGTAAAGATACTTTTTCTTTTTGTACTTTTTGCAATTTATAGGGATTTTAATGAAAGAAATGAACCAATTCTGTTAAGGTTATATGTTTGTGTGATTTTGCCAATTTTATTTATCTATATAGTGAATCAGATAAAAGTGATTGTTAAACAGAGAGAACTTGTATTTATTGGAATAGTACCCATGATCTATATTTACAATAAAGTAAAAAAAAGACAAAGAGAAACAGTAGAAAAAATAATAGAGGAATGGATCAAGGAAGATGCTACAGAAGCCCAAAACTCGAGTTTCAAAAATTTAGTTGAGCGAGAAACTGCTTTGAGGAAGAATGAAGACAACTTTAATGTAGTACCAGGCACTTCTGTACCTTTTCATTCTGTATCAATTGAAGAGGAGCTTATGGACCTTCACAGTAAAAGATTTCCTAATGGTAACCGTGAATTTTATTTAATGAGTGTAAAAAATCTTTTAATAGTTCTTATTCAATATATTAACTATATTTATGATGAAAAAAGACTAGATTTATCACGAGAAACAATCCTTCAAGAATTACTATCAATTGACGAGTTTTTATGGAAAGAGAAGTTACCACTTAAAGTATTTTTAGCAGTAATAAAGGACATAATGGTGTTTGATTACAAAAAACAAGATTTTTTCAATTTGGAAGTTTTAGGTGATAATACAGCTCAAGAAACATCTCGTGAATTTTCATTTGTGTTAGACAGAATCAAAAAGAGAGATGGATTTATTTCTGAAATAACGGCAAACTTTATGACTGATGAAATACGAGAAGTGTCTTCGAAATATAAGATCCAAGTTGCTAAAAATCGGAGTAGTTTATGATTTTGCTTGGTTTTGGATTTTATTTAAAAGATATGGAGGTTGCATTGGTAAATATTTGCTCATTTGTCTCTGTAAACATATACCTACTAACTTTTTTGATTATGATTGTAAATTGTATTTTGATTAGTTTGATAAATAAAAGGGTAAATAGCGAAAAGATAATCTTGTATTGCATGCTCGTAGTCAATACTAATGGTTTATTTTTGATGCTTGCATTTATTTTAATGAATCAGAATATATATTTAGATTCATTGTGGTTCTATCTGAACCTACTATCAATTGGTTGTGTCGTTAAATTAGTACTAAGACGAAATGAAGAATTTAAGATCCATTAAAAATGAAATGGGGAATTGGAAATGATGAAAAAAAAATTCAAATTAAAAGGACACTGTATTTAATTCTATTCACAATAGCATGGGTATTTTTATTATCACTTTTTCAAGAGTTTTATAAAAACTGGCAAGGTCATATTATCAGAAGTATTTATATTATGACTGCAACATTACCAGTATACGGCTATATAGCACACAGAATATTGTTAATAATGGATAAAGCCATTGTAGTTAAGAATTATCGCTATGACAAAATTAAGGATTTAAGAGCGATTAAAAAGTAAAAGGTTAAACAATTTTTGAATATATTGGCTATTCTACAGAAATGAGAGGTGCAAATGGTGTTTGAAAAAATAGAAGTAACTAATTATGAAACCTATCAAAAAGCAGTTGAATCTATAGAATCAAGATTTTTCAATCTATTGTTAATGTTGGTAGGAATTGTTTTAATAGTCGTATTTTTATTGTATAGAAACTCGAAAAAAACAAAGAAAAGTACTGACAAAAGTAATTATGTAATGAGCGCCGTGATTTGTTCTTTATTTTTAGGACTCATAGTAAGTATTTTCGTTAACATCCAAGTTTATAAATTAGAAAAACAAATTCTTAATACTCCTAATGTTGTCTATAAATGGGAAAAAGAATATGTATTTTCACTTGATCAAGTAGATATAAAAGTACAAAAAAAAATTGATACAAATGTAAATTTGGTTGTTAAATCAAAAATAAATGAACCAATTGAAATGGATACAGTTTTTGAAATGAACAGTGATAACACTCTTTTTCGGGACCTATCTGAAACTGAAGGAGAGAGAATTGTATTAGAAAAACGAGTTTTAAAGGACCATAGATTTAAAGAATTAACAAAAGAAAGATCTCTTTTATCCGATTACTATCCAGATGAAAAAACACGATGGATTTTCTATGTGAATGAAAAAAATAAAGAGCTGCTACAGTTACAGAATATTAGTTTTTAAAAAAAGATGATAACCTATCCAATTACTAAGATGACTGAAGGAATAATTTTATAAGAAGTAAATGTTAGGAGGATACTATGGATACTGAAAAAATAGTACTGAAAGATATGTTATGCAGATTATTGGAAGACACTTACGATTCAATCAAACCGTATATAAATTTTAGTATTAGCATTGTTCCTAAAGAATTGAAGTCAAAACATGGCCACTATATACCGAATGATAGAAAGATTGAAATTTTTAATTTGGCCCGTCCGCCTGGATGTACAATGTTGACCTGTATTCATGAACTCGCACATCATGTAGAGTTTATGGATTTAGGGGAGACAGGGCATAAGAAATCTTTTTACAGTCGATTTCATGGTTTATTATTATCTGCTTTATCTCATGGGTTTGTAGTCCCTAAAGATTTAGAAGATGATGCGAAAGATTCTAAGGACTATAAAAAATTAGTTGGATATTTTGGTGATATAGAATTTTGGGACTATGAAGTAACTGAAGAAGCAAAAAAAAGATTTGTCTTTGTATTTAATGAATATCACCAACGAGAGGAGTTGAAGCAAAGAGGATATAAATATTTTAAAAAGAGTCAAGCCTGGGGGAAAGAATATCCCAACCCCTTATATGCAAATCGGGAGGCAAAATTACTTCAAAATACCTTTGAAACTATGGATATCGGGGTTGTTAGCCAAGCAACAACGTTATTTACCTTAAATTATTATATCGCAGTCCCTGGTGCATATGGTGAAAAAGAATTACTGAAGCAACACGGTTATCGCTGGGGAGCGTATGGGATTAAAGGGACATGGGTTAAAAAAGTTCCGACTAGTAGTTTTTATTA
Organism: Carnobacterium maltaromaticum DSM 20342; assembly: GCF_000744945.1. Lineage (NCBI taxonomy): Bacteria > Bacillati > Bacillota > Bacilli > Lactobacillales > Carnobacteriaceae > Carnobacterium > Carnobacterium maltaromaticum. Next base: position 106,231 of record NZ_JQMX01000005.1, on the reverse strand, counting down.
TGAAGAAGCCTTTTTAAAAGATAGTCGGTTGGTATTTACGAAAGTTACCCCGAAAATGTAATTCTTAAAAGAGGAGGTAAAGCGTGAGTGACATTGATGAACGTGCTGTAGATCTTGTAATTCAATCGAGCAAAATCTCAGCAAATGTAATTATCCAAGCTTTAAAAGACTCACAAAGAAAAGTTGGATACATTTACAAAGATATTCGTAAAGAACAAAAATATCAAAAAAGAAAGAAAAAAAATGCTCCGAAAACTGGAAAGCAAAAGCTAGATGAATTAAATCAACATGGAAGACAAACGGCATTTGTTCCAATTGATGATAAACAAGATCTATTAGAACTACAAAAAGAGCTTAAACGCTATTCAATTGATTTTAGCATCGTTAAAGAAGGCAATGAGACGTATCATGTCTTTTTCAAAACACAAGATACTGAGCGCTTTAATTTAGCTCTTGAGAAGGTGATTCAAGACTTTGATAAGAAAAATGCAGAGAAATTGACAAATGAATCAAAAGAAGTAGATCCGGAAGAGAAAAAAGTAGCGGCTGTTGATGATAAACAGGTCACCGATTCAAAAAATGAAGTTAAGGATGTGAAGGACCAAACAGATAAAGTAAACCTGTCTAAAGTTGAAGCTGCAAAAGAAATAAATTTAAAAAAAGAAGCTGCAGATCCAGGTTTTAAAGACTATTCAGGAATTGAAGTTAGAGGGGATAAAAAAAAGCATTTAGGAAAATCTCCGACAGTAAGGACTCGATTAGAAAAAGCCAAAAAGGAGGCGAGCGAATTTAATAAAGCTGTTAAAAAAGAACAAGCATTGAATAAGAACAAAGCTCCTAAAAATAAGGGAGGTCCGGAAAAATAATGAAAAAAAATGCTGGTCAAATTGTACTTTTCTCATTTATCGTGGGTCTCTTTTCTTTTTATCTGTTTCATAGAATCGCGTTGGTTTTTGCTGATTTAAGTGGTGATGTAATAACACGAGCTAATCAATCTTTGAGTCTAGTTTGGCAAGATTTAAGTCGTAATCCAATAAATTTTGAATTTACAAAGCAATCACTTCAAACTGGAGCGTTTGCTTTTTTCTGTTGTGTTATTTGTGGATTATATATTTCAGCCAATCAAAGAAACTATAGGCATGGGGAAGAGCATGGTTCAGCTCGATGGGGTACAGCAAAAGACAGCGCACCTTTCAAAGATAAAGAAAAATCGAATAATGTGATTTTGACTCAAACGGAAAGTTTAACAATGAAGTCCAATCTGAGAAAAAGAAAAATGAAATATGAGCGAAATAAGAATGTTTTAGTCGTAGGTGGAGCAGGGGCACGAAAAACGTTTGGTGTTGTAAAGCCCAATTTAATGCAACTTCATTCTTCATACGTACTAACAGAGTCAAAAGGTTTACTCCCACATGAAACTGGAAAAATGTTTAAAGATGATGGGTATAAAGTGAAAATATTTGATTTAGTGAATCGTGAGAATTGTGATTATTTTAACCCTTTTGCGTATATAGACAAAGAGGATCATGTGTTAATGGTAGTTAAAAATTTGTTGAAAAATACGGATGGAAATGTTCAAAAATCAGGTGATCCATTTTGGGATAAGGCTGAAACAGCTCTATATTGTGCGTTGGTTAGCTATTTGAAAGAGATAGGAACTACTGAAGAACAAACATTTCCTATGGTAGGTATGCTCTTACGAGAAGGTCGGGTTGATTCGGACGATGAGGCTTTAGTCAGTCCATTAGACATGCTGTTTAATGACTTTAAAGAAGAGTATCCTGAACATTTTGCAACCAAGCAGTATGATACGTTCAAATTAGCAACATTCAAAACGGCTAGATCAATTCTTATTTGTTCAAGTGTTCGTTTAATGCCATTTGATATCTCTTCAATTGCAAATCTAGTTTCAAAGGATACGCTTGAACTGGATAAACTTGGGGACGAAAAGACGATATTGTACGTTTGTTTACCAGATACGAATGAAACGTTCAATTTTTTAGCAGCTATGCTTTATGATACGCTATTTGAAGTGCTTGTTTATAGAGCGGATAACGTTCATAAAGGGAAATTGCCTATACCTGTAAGGTGTATATTAGATGAATTTGCAAATATAGGTCAAATTCCAAGTTTTGAGAAAAAAGTAACGACAATTCGGAGTCGATTGATTTCTGTTACGATCATGCTTCAAAGTATGTCACAACTAAAAAATCTATATAAAGATACATGGGAAGATATAACAGGATCTTGTGATTCGTTTCTTTATTTAGGTGGGATGGAAGAAACATCACATCAAAAGGTTAGTAAGTTAGTGGGTAAAGAGACGATTGATATTCTAAAAGTGAGTCAAAGTTTTGGGATGCAAGGCTCTTATTCTAAAAGCTATGACAAAACAGGACGGGACCTAATTGATGAGGGCGAAGTGGCCAACCTGGATAATGATTACTGTATATTAAAAATTCGTGGTGTGCCTGCATTTAAATCTAAAAAATATGATGCAACAAAACACAAAAATTACAGTAAATTATCTGACTCAAATCCAGATAATTGGTACGTGCCTAATTATTCATTAAGTCCAATGGAAGACTTTTTAAAAAATGTGAAAATTGTAGAAACTTTTGATTATAGTGAAATTAATAAACTAGTAAGTTAATGGAGGGAAAACAGTGAATTATTTTAATGAAGCAATGTCTATGCTTTCGAAGGGAGTACTAGCAGCCGGATCACTACTAACGATTTGGGGATTGGTACAACTTGGATTAGCGATTAAGGATAGTAACGGACCAGGAATGCAGCATGCAATTTTACAAGCTGTTGGTGGGGGGATTATTGTGGCTGCAGCTGCATGGTTCACCAATATTACTTTGTAAAGGAGAAGAAAATGAATGATGCACTTGAATTTCTATTAAAAAGCATTGCAGAACAGTTGAGTCTATCAAGTGGAGACAAAGGCGTTCTACTCCAAAATTTAGATCAGTATTTACCTGAGTTATATAAATATAGTGTGTCAATAATGGATATAGTAGTGAAGCCAATTGGATATACCTTATTAGGCTTTTTTTTATTGATTGAATTTCAAGCGTTAGCGCAGAAAATGAGTTCTTCAAGTAATGGACAAACTGGTGGAATGGAATTCCTATTGCCACTTGTAATTAAAGTGGGATTTTGTTCATTAGTCATGAGGAATTTAGCTCTGTTTTTGAAAGCAATCATGGATGTGGGAATAACGATAACTAGAGGGATTTCTAATCTTGGGATTGCAGCTGGAGGAAGTAATAAAATAGATATTTCCAATGCAATGGACACAATATCTGACTTAGGTTTCTTTTCCCAACTCATGTTACTAGTCGTATTCTTGCTTGTACTATTAATTTCAATTTTTACGAATGTACTAGTTAAAGTAATTGTATTTATGCGATTTCTTGAGTTATACGTCTACATGAGTATTTCACCTTTGCCGGTTGCCACTTTACCAAATGCAGAATTAAATCAAATTGGAAAGAATTTCTTTAAATCATTTGTAGCAGCGTCCTTACAAGGAACGTTGCTATTTTTAGTTTTAAGTTTTTATCCCATTTTAGTTAATGGAATATTTACTTTAACTGGTGGTGAAGGAGCATTTGAAATTACTGCATCTATATTGGGATACAGTGTAGCATTGGCTTTTTGTTTGTTTTATACAGGAAAATGGTCGAAGTCTATTACCACAGCTGCATAGAAAGGAAGATATTTATGGCAATAGAGGTTTCAGTAAGAAAAGAAATAAAGTCCTATCAAGAAAAATTGATAGGTGGAATGTCATTACGACAAGCGGCGTGTGCAACTGTAGCAGTTGCGTTTAGTGCTGGAGTTGGGACAATTAATCATTTTTTTATCCATTGGGCTATTGATGATATAGGAGTAGTGATTATGTTTTTATCTATTCCTATTTTGGCTGTTGGATGGTTTAAAAAAGAAGGGATGCCTTTTGAAAAGTATATGTTGATTATGTGGCGATATAAAGGATTGGCTAACGCTTATCCTTTTAAAAATAGGAAATTGGAGGTAGAAGTTGTTGAAGCTGAAGACAAAAAAGAACGTAAAAAACGAACAGAATATGGAAATTGAAAACAAAAAAATCGTTCATTTATTGAATAAGCAAAAAAAAATGCGTGGTAAGCGACAGCGGAAAGAAGCTCCAGTTAAAAGTGCTCAAAACGTTTTACGTTACGAAAAAATGTATGAAAGTGGATTGTGTGATTTATCAAATGGACTATTTTCAAAAAGTTTTCGTTTCTCAGATGTAAACTACCAAATAGCTCAAAGGGATGATCAACTAAATATTTTTAGTGATTATTGTGAATTGCTAAATGCTTGTGATTCGAGTACGCATTTAAATGTTACGATTATGAATAAAAAGATTGATATTGAGGCTTTTGAAAGGGAACTTTTCTATGAGAAGAAAGGTGATTCTGAAGATGTATATCGAAGTGAACTAAACGACATGTTAAGTAAAACGATTACTGGAGGCCAAAATGGTTTTCTTAAAGAAAACTATTTAACTTATTCAACAACTGCTAAAACAATCGAACAAGCACAACAATACCTTGATAGGACCGAACAAACTCTGATGGGCGGCTTTGCAGAAATGGGAGCCGAATGTAAGGAACTAAAAGGGATAAATCGGTTAGAAGTCATGCACCATTTGATGAAACCAAATGATCTGTTTCATTTCAAGTATGAAGACCTCCTGTATAGTGGGCTTACAACGAAGTCAGCCGTAGCTCCTTCAAGCTTTAACTTTAAGAAAAATAAGCATTCTTTTGAAATAGGTTCAGGTTTCGGTCAAGTTTTATATTTAAAAGATTATCCGTCAAATTTAACGGATAAATTAGTAACAGAATTGACCGAAATACCAGAAGAATTAACTATTTCAATTCATATTGATCCTGTTGATCCGGATAAAGCCAACGATTTGGTTCAAAAGAAAAAAATGTTTATGGATTCTGATAAAGTTTCAGCTCAAAGGACAGCTGGTAAACGTGGATATGATCCGGATTCTTTACCTTATGAATTAAATACGAGTATTGCTGAAGCAAATTTATTATTGGATGACATGGTTCATCATGGACAAAAATTATTTTATGCTACTTTTCTTGTTTATGTAAGAGCAGATACTGAAGAACAATTACAAGATGTAATAGAACAAGTTCTGAGTACAGGTCGTAAAAATAGATGTGGATTTAGCCGTTTAGATTATTTACAGCTTGAGGGTATAAATTCTATTTTGCCATTAGGAAAGAATTTTGTTGATATTCAAAGAACTTTAACTACTGCCAGTACAGCTATTTTTATTCCATTTACAGCTCAGGATCTAAATCATGAGGATGGTAAATTTTATGGCGTTAATGAAACAACCAAGAACGTTGTGAGAGTAAATCGAAAAAAGTTAAATACACCTAGTGGATTTATATTGGGTAGTTCAGGTACAGGAAAAGGGGTTGCTAAAAAATATGAAGAAATAACAACGCTTTTAAAAAATCCCAATGATGAAATTATATCAATTGATCCGGAAGATGAGGATTCAATTATTGGGAAGGCATTTGATGCTCAAATAATTAAGATTTCACCAAGCACAGATACCTTTATCAATCTGTTAGATATATCGGAAGATCTAAATGGCGAAGAAGATCCAGTAAAACTTAAAGCAGATTTTTTATTATCAGCTTTTGAAACACTTATTGGTGGAAATACAGGTTTAAGTTCGTCTTCTCGCTCTATTATTGATCGAGTGACACGCTTGACCTATGCAGAATATTTGAATACGCCTGGAACTCCTATGCCAAATCTCAAAGATAATTGGTTCCCCATATTAAAGGCTCAACCAGAAGAAGCTGCTAAAACGTTAGCTTTAGATTTAGAACTTTATATTGAAGGATCATTGTCTGTTTTTTCTAAACCAACTAATGTGGAGTTGAATAAACGATTTATTATTTATAATACAAAACAATTAGGAAGTCAGCTTAAAACTTTTGGCATGATGGTGGTTTTAGAACAAGTGTGGAATCGAGTGGTTAGAAATAGAGAATTAGGGATAACAACCTGGCTTTATGTTGATGAAATGCAATTGTTGCTAAATGATGAATATTGTGAAAATTACTTTTTTGAACTTTGGAGTCGTATTCGTAAATGGGGAGCAATTCCTACTGGAGTCACTCAGAATGTCGAAACACTCTTACTATCAGATAAAGCACGACGTATGCTAAGTAACAGTGAATTTATCATTATGCTAAAACAAGCTAAAAGTGATTTAGATGAAATCTCTTCACTTTTTGGACTTTCTTATCAACAAGAGAAACAACTTGCTAATCCGAGTCAAGGGGCTGGTTTGATTAAAGCTGGGAATGCAATTGTTCCTTTTTCAAATATTATTCCTAACGGTACGAAAGTTTATGATCTTGTTACAACCGATCCAGATGACCGAATTAAATTGAAAAAAAAACAAGGGTGAATGACACATGAGAGAGAGAAAGTCTGATTTATGGACTCAATCAAGTGATACAAAAAATAAAAAATCCGTTCATGTTGAAAAAAAGGAGCAATTAAAGACTTTAGTAAAATCGAGTGTCCATACTAGGTTAGTAAAGAAAAATAAAAAGTCTGATAGTGTGAAGCTAGAAAAAAAGATTGATAATTGGATTAATTCAGTTGGACAGATGTCAATAAAGTAGACACAAAAATAGATACAATTTAGATAGACCCAAAATAGATTTTTTCTTTTTCATTCGGGGTCATCATATTGTTTGCTGAATGGGGGCGTTTTGAATTGTAAAAACCCTCTATATATTCAAATGAAGATTGTTCAACTTCTTGGATTGTTCTAAATGTTCTGCGGTTCAGTTCTTCTTTTTTCATATATTTAAAAAAAGACTCGTTTACGGCATTATCCCATGGGTAAGCTGCTTTGGAATAAGATGGAACGAGGTTATGTGTGTCTAAAAATTGACGAACACTAGTCGCACAGTATTGGCTTCCACGATCTGTATGGAATAGAACAGGCTCTTTGGGATTTCTTTGATTCACAGCTGTTTCAAGTGTCTCAAGGACTAAAGAAGCTTCCATAGTTGGACGAACGCGCCATCCTATAATTTTCCTGGAAAATAAATCTAAAATGACACAGAGATAAACAAACCCTTTATTAACAGGAATGTAAGAAATATCGCTCGTCCAAACTCGATTCGGTTCAGTCGGATTGAATTGTTGGTTTAAGTGATTTGAGTAAGCTAAAGAAACCTTTGGTTTCGCATATAAAAATTTCGGCTTAGCTGTAGACATTTTTGGCAAATCCATTGATTTCATTAATCGGTACACTCGCCCAACACTAATGAAAATTCCAAAATCACGCTCAAGAACAACTTTTATTTTCGCAGCACCTAATCGTTTTTTAGAATCCATATAGATAGAAAAAATGGTTTGTCGAAGCTGTTGATTTTCAACAGTTCTAGGAGCAGGAGTTGGGTCAAAGTGTTTATAATAGGTACTTCTATTTACGTTTAAGACTCTACAAAGGCGCACAATAGAATGATCAAAACGTAATAAATGAACCGCATCTAATCGTTGTTTGAGTGTGGCGTGAAGATGGCAATCGCTTTTTTTAAGATGAGGTTTTCCTCTTCTAATAAAGCATTTTTCTTCTGTAAGTCTTTAATCTGTTTAGCAGTAAGGATAGAACCATCTTCAATTTGAACTTCAGAATATTGTTTTACCCAGCGGGATAACGCTGTAAAGGAAACGCCATAGTCTTTACACAACGAAGTTTGTGTTTTACCTCCATGGTAAAGATTAACAAGGCTTTTCTTAAATTCTTCATCATATTTTTTGTAATTGGACATTTGAATCATTCCTTTCGTTTTAGTGTCTACTTATAAACAGTATACCATTAAAAATACTGTCTACTTTATTAGTATATATCCAAAATGGTACAAGAGAAACGCAAAGAGCAACAGGAAGAATATGGTAAAAATAATCAGGCGGATTGGAATCCTGAAAAAGGCTTTCGTCCATTCGGTGGCATTCGTAAAAAAGACTTAAATCGAATAAAAAAAATACTTGATGATGAATTCCAAAGCACATTAAACAAACGCAAGTTTGAAGAAATGAAACGTGAAGAACAAATTGATAGATGATAGGAGGATAAAAATGGTAGTGGCTACTAAGAAAAAACGAAATTGGGTAACAGATTCAATGATTAAAGAAGCTTCAAAGGTCGATATTATTGATTATGCTAGGCAGCATGGTTATGAATTAAATCTTAACAATAAATATGGTACTGGAGTAGAACACGACAGCCTGGTAATTAATCGAGAAAAGAATACTTTTTATTGGTACTCTAGGGACTTTGGTGGTGGTTCAATTAAGTTTGCAGAAACTTTTATGGATCTTTCTTTTCAAGATGCAGTAAGAGATTTAACTGGGAAAGAATACCAGAAAGCAGAATACGTTGAAATTCCTAAAGAGCCTTTTAAATTTAAGCATACACCAGCCTGGAATACCAAAAAAGTAGAGAATTATCTTATTAATCAAAGAAAGATAGACCCTGAAATTGTTAGTTCATTAATAAAAACGAGTTACCTAAAACAAAATAGCTACGGTGATTGTGTTTTTACTTGGAATAAAACTGGCCGTATTGTAGGTGCAGACGAACAAGGAACAGTACGAGATGAAGCTAGATTCGGAAATACTCGAGGGACAAAGAAAATGATTATGAAAAATTCAGAGTCCAATTATGGGTTTAATGTCACTCTTGGTACACCCAAAGCATTGTATTTTTTTGAAGCACCAGTAGACCTTTTAAGTTACTGGAGTATGAATAAAGAGTTAAAAGACTGCAGGCTTATTTCTATGAATGGCGCAAAGGAACAAACCGTTGTAAATTTTTTGAATCAAACAATAGCAGCGCATGGTGTTACACCTACAGACGGTATTTATTTAGGAGTAGATAATGACTTTACTGGACACAAATTAATGGAAAAATTTAGGAAGATATCTTTTCAAGATGTAGAAACAAAAAAAGATGTTAAATTTAAAAATTTAATTGCTGGTGACACTCAAATAAATAAACATTTTTTTGACATTTATCAAGACTTGGGAACAAAACATAACTTAGATTGGAAAATATTAGCAGCAATCCATAAAGCTGAAACTAATATGGGAACGACTAACGAACCATTTGAAAAAGGAATGGGATATTTTTTAGGTACGTACGAAAGGAATAGTAAATCCAAACCAGTTGAAATTGATGTGTATGATTCTCTTAACAAGTGTGCAGAAGCCATTAAACCTTTTTTCGATGGTGAGAATTATCAAGGGTTTAAAATCTATAAAGATAATGAAGGTAAATCTATTGATTCTAGCTCTAAGCTTACGGAGAGAGTTGTGTATTATTTTGAGAAATATTCAAACGAAGGCTACAAACTTGTAGATGAAGTTCTTAAGGACTGGAACGATTTACTGAAGGATAGTATGAAGAATGAAAAACCAACTGAAAAAATGGAAAATTTAAAAATAGAATCCACTATGATACCAGTAAAAGAAGTGGAGTATCAACATGAAAATGGAACCTATCTTGTGTTTGTTACTAATGATAAGAAATTCCAAGCTGAGATAAAAAATAAGACGGAAGTAGTTGGATTTTTTGAAGGAGATAGTCCGGAAGAAATTGAACAGCTTATTAAAATATATGGATATGAATCAGTTGAAAAAATGATGTGAAGGAGTTAGATCACTTTAAACAAAATAAAGAGAAAAATGTTAAAAGCAAGAATAAAGAGAAATTGAATACTCTACAAATTGAAAGATAGATCCGCAAATTGAAAGGGCTTGGTTTTACAATTATAAGTAGAATCAAGCTTTATAAAAAATTATTTTAAGGAGATTATTATGAATAGTGATAAAATCAGTCAGCTAAGGGAAATTTATACAAAAGTAAGTCAAGATATAACAAAAGATGAATCTAGTTGGAAAGAATTTTTAGGTAGTACTAGTAGTAGTTATAGGTATTCGTTTGCTGAACAATTGCTGATTTACCAACAAAATCCCGAAGGAACATACTTTGCTAGTATAGATGAATGGGCGTCTATTAATCGTTCGGTAGTGAATAGTGAAAATGGTGTAGCTATTGTTAAAAGTGCGGGTAATAAGCTAAGTATTAGTTATGTGTACGATGTGAATCAAACTAAAGGTGAATTTTATCAATTTCCAAACTACTATCTTACGAATCAGGAAATTAAAAATTTATGCGTAAATAGTCAAACTAGCAACATAAAAGAACATTTTGATAAACTATTTTCCAAAGAATTTGAAAAATTAGGTAGTGGAAATTTTGCTGTTAGTTCTGCTAAATACCAGGTATTAAGAAAATTTGGAATACAGGGAGATATTGATTTATCAGCTGTTAAAGATTTTAGATCCATTGCAGCATTAAACCAAATTGGTATTAAAAGTAACCAAATAACTAGAAAAATAGTAAGCCAAGTTATGGAAGAAAAAACTATTATCAATAAAATTGAAAGAAATGAGGAAAATTCAAATGACAACAGCATTCAACAACCAACAAATACAAATATCGAATCAGGAAGCCGACAATCAGCCACTAGGTACGTACGGAACATTGATGATGAAGCATATGGAAATCAATCAAGAACAGCTGTACAGCCAGTATTTAATGCAAGGGGAGCTGATGAGCCACTTACACCAGAAGGAAATTCAGATGTTAGAGATGGACATAAAATTGACCAATCTCTTGTTAATGAAGATGCCTTACTCGACAATGAACCCAATGGAAAGAGTGAAGCACTTAAACCAACTGAAGGAGATAGCAAAAGAAATGGTATTAAAGGAGTTTCTAATAAAATAAATGAAATCAAAGGGTCCACTTCCAAAGAAGTGGGCCCTTTGTCTGATTCAGTTGAAAAAAATATCGAACAAATTAGTTTTTTTGATGAGAAAAAGGTTCTCTCTGTAGAAAAAGATTCAACTGATAGAGGTTCTAATTTTGTTTCTGACCCAGCTGTAGAATTATATAGTGGCGGAAAAAAGACTAAATTTAACAATAATATTGCTGCAATAAAAATGATGAAACAGCTTAGAGATGAAAATAAAGCGGCCACAAATGATGAACAAATTATTTTAGCTAAATATGTTGGTTGGGGTGGGGTTTCAGAAGCATTTGATGCCTCAAATAAAGCTTGGACACAAGAATATGAAATGTTAAAAGATTTGTTAACTCCAGACGAATATCAACAAGCATTTGAGTCTGTTTTAACCTCGTATTATACTGACCCAAAAATTGTTGAAGCAATTTATAAGCAATTAAAAACCCAGGGAATAAAAAAAGGAAAGATATTAGATCCTGCAATGGGAACTGGTAATTTCTTTTCAGTTATAAGCAATCATTTACCTGAAATGAAACTTACTGGTGTTGAAATTGATGAAATAACTGGAAATATTGCTAAATTACTGTATCCTACTGCAGACATTCAAATAAAGGGTTTTGAAGAAACAGCTTTTAAAGATAATAGCTTTGATGTGGTTGTTGGAAATATTCCATTTTCAGATTATTCAATATCAGATCCAAGATATGACAAGCATAACTATAAAATCCACGATTATTTTATTGATAAGTCAATGGATTTAGTGAAAGAGGGAGGGATAGTAGCGCTTATTACCTCTAAATATACACTTGATAAGAAAGAGTCTTCAGCTCGTGAGATTCTTGAAGAAAAAGCAGATTTTTTAGGTGCAGTACGTTTACCGATTCAATCATTTAAGGCAATTGCTGGAACTGAAGTAACTACAGATATTCTTTTCTTTCAGAAGAAAGGGACCGGTATTGTTAATGAATCAATTAAATGGATTGATAGAAAGGAAACCCAATTAATTGATAACGATACTTTTTTAATAAACGAGTACTTTATAAATAATCCTAAGCAGATACTAGGTGAATTTATGGTGAAAAATTATCATGGAAACAAGTTAATGGTTACTTGGGATTCAAAAAATGATTTGACGCTAATACAAGAGTTAGAGTCTCGATTGCAAGCAATTCAATTTAGCACTGATCCAATTCGTGTAGTTAAGGAAGTAAAAGAAGTCAACCAAGAAATAAAACCACAACAAGTTTTAGAGGTTAAGGTATTAGATCAAGATTATGTTAGGGAGTCTGTAAAAAATTATAGCTATTTCAAAATGGACAAAGATATTTTTTATAAAGATACAGGAGAAAACTATTCAAAAATTGAAATTGGTGGCAAAAATTTAGAACGTATATCAGGAATGATTGATATTAAAGTAGCCTTGAATGAAGTAATTAAAATACAGCAAAATGATTTATATGAAGAATCAGAATTAATTCAGGCTCAAAAAATTTTAACAGAAAGATACGACTCCTTTGTTTCTGTAAATGGTTTTATTAACGACAAGATGAATGTCCGAGCATTTTATGAAGATAGCCAGTTGTCTTTATTGCAATCTATTGAGGATAGGATTACAGATACTACAGACTACAGAAAATCGGATATATTTACTAAAGCAACTATAAGACCCAAAAGGAAAATAATGAGCGTAGATAGTGCTAGAAGTGCGCTACACCTATCCTTAAATGAAAAGGTTTGTATTGACTTTGAGTATATGGAAAGTGTTTATAATCGTAGCAAAGATGAAATAATAGAAGAGTTGGGTGAAGAAATATTTTTCAATCCTGAAGAAGAAACGTGGGAAATTCGTGATGAATATTTATCGGGAGATATTTTTGAGAAAATAGAGTATATTCATTCGTTAGACGACTCTAATGCGTATCTGAGAAATCTATCCGCACTTGAAGCTGTTACGCCTGAGAAGCTATTACCGTCCGATATTAATGCACGAATTGGATCAACATGGATACCAGTTGATTATTACAAGGAATTTATGTACGAGACATTTAAAACTAGAGGATTCAATACGGTTGGTAAAAATAAAATTGATATTTCATATCTAGATTATACTGCGACTTACAATGTAGATAATAAGTCGATTGAGAAAGGAAATGTTACTGTAGAAGAAGTATTTGGTACAAAACGTATTACAGCTTATCAATTGTTTGAAGATGCTTTAAACTTGAAAATAACAACGATTAAAGACCCTGTTGAATACATTGATGACAAAGGGGTAGAACGAGTAAAATATGTCATTAATCCTGAAGAAACAATCCTTGCTAGAAACCAGCAACAGTCAATTATGGATACCTTTGATAACTGGATTTGGAAAGATGTAGAACGTTCAAATGATTTAATGGATATCTATAACAACAAGTTCAATCGGGTTGTTCCAAGAAAGTATGATGGATCGCATTTAGTATTTGATGAACTAAATCAATCGTTTGAGTTAAGAGACCACCAAAAAAATGTTGCTGCTCGTATTATCTATGATAACCGTGCTCTAATGGCTCATGAAGTCGGGGCTGGGAAAACATTAGCTATGATAGCCAGTGGAATGTATATGAAAAAAGCTGGTATTATCAACAAACCACTATATGTTGTGCCTTCAGCTTTAACAGATCAATTTGCAAAAGAGTTTATGACGTTTTATCCTGGTGCAAATATTTTAGTTACAACAAAGAAAGATTTTGAAAAGAAGAATCGAGAACGTTTTATTTCAAAAATCGCAACAAACACATACGATGCAGTGATAATTGGAAATACTCAATTTGAAAAAATACCATTATCACCTGAACGTATGAAGAAGCAATTAACAGATGAAATAGTTAGTGTTACAGAAGCGATAAATAAACTTAACGCAGAAGATGAAGGGGGTTCTTGGTCTGTTAAACAATTAGCAGCGACACAAAAAAGATTGAAAAAAAGAATGGTTGATTTACTCAAAATGGAGAAGAAAGATGATGTTCTCACTTTAGAAAATTTAGGAACAGATTTCTTATTTGTTGATGAAGCACATGATTATAAGAATCTTTACACTTTAACAAAAATTAGTAATGTGGCTGGTATTAGTAATACAAGTAGTCAACGAGCAAGTGATATGTTGTCAAAAGTTAGATATTACCAGGAAGAACACAATTACAGAAATGTAGTATTTAGCACAGGAACACCCATTTCAAACAGCATGAGTGAACTTTTTGTAATGCAAAATTATCTACAACCGCTTGAATTAAAAGAGATGGGAGTAGAACTTTTTGATAAATGGGCTAGTACGTTTGGAGAAATTCAATCAACGTTGGAAATTACACCTGACGGTAACGGTTATCGTATGAGAAATAGGTTTGCAAAATTTCACAACGTGCCAGAACTGATGAAAACATTTAATTTAGTAGCAGACATACAAACTGCTGATATGCTGAATTTACCTGTACCAGACCTAGAAACAGGAAAAATTCAAATAAGAATTACGGAAAAATCAGAATGGCAAGCAAATAAGATGGAGGAGTTTATAGAGCGGTCTGCTAGAATCAAAGCTGGTGTTGTAGATCCTAGAGATGATAATATGTTAAAGATTACGAGTGAAGCTAAACTAATGGCTATAGACCCACGTTTATTGGATGAATCTGCTGTAGTCGATGGAAATTCAAAAATTCATTCTGTTGCCAATGATGTGTTTAATATTTGGGAAAAGAGCAAGGAAAAGAAATCTACTCAAATTGTCTTTTCTGATTCAGGAACACCAAAAGCAAATAGATTCAATGTTTATGATGAAATAAAAAGAATATTAGTTGATAGAGGAATTCCAGCAAATGAAGTTGCTTATATCCACGAAGCTAAAAACGAAAGTCAAAGAGATGAGCTATTAGGTAAGGTTAAATCTGGTAAAATTCGCATTTTAATGGGGAGCACAAAGAAATTAGGAACAGGGACTAATGTACAAAATAAAATAATAGCTATGCACCACGTAGATTGCCCCTGGAAGCCTTCGGATTTAATACAACGTGACGGTAGAGGGATTAGACAAGGGAATGAAAACAAAGAGGTAGCAGTATTTAGACACGTAACGAAAGGGACGTTCGATGCTTATTTATGGCAAATTCAAGAACAAAAACTAAAATATATTAGTCAAATTATGTCTAATAAAAGTATTTCACGCTCGTGCGATGATTTAGATGATACAGTGTTAACTGCTTCTGAAGTTAAAGCTGTGGCTACTGATAATCCAATGTTAGCTGAAAAAATGCAAGTTGATAACGAGGTAAGTAAATTTAGACTTTTAAAATCAAATTGGCAAAATAATATTGTGAATATGCGTAACAATGTTGATGTGGTTTATCCTAGACAAATCAATGAAGTATCGAAAAAAATTGCTAATATTGATAAAGACTTAGTTGTTTTATTAGATAATAAGGTTTCAGATTTTGTAATGGATCTTGATGGTGAGGTATTTGATGAACGGACTAAAGCGAGTTCTAAAATGAATGAAATGATTAAAATTAGTGAGTTATCCGCTTCGGAATACAAAACACTAGGAAAATATAGAGGTTTTGATGTTGCGGTTAATAGAAGCACTAACGGTGTGTTAATGCATGTACTTGGGAATGAACGTTATTCAGTAGATTTCAATGTTGGTAGTCAAGGAATTGGGAATGTCTTACGTTTAGAAAATTTAATTGGTCGGATTGAAACCTTGAAAATTGAAGCAGACCAAGACTTAATTAATAAACAAGAACAATTGAGTGCCACTAAGGTAGAAATGGAAAAGCCATTCGTACATGAAACAGAACTGAATGAATTAGTAAGTAGACAAAAGGAACTTGATGCTAAAATAGAACTTGATATTTTAGAAACTGAAGCAACAAAACAAAAATCTGAAATTCAAAATCAGAACAAAAATGTGGAAGAGATTCTTGATACTAATAAATTAATGTATCCAAAAGACGAAAATCTCATTTTGTATTGTGAAAGCACAGGAGAACCCATTTCAGAATGGGAAAATTATTATCATGTACAAGGGGTATACTATAGTGAGAACGGACTGAAAATAGGTATGGGAACGGAAGAATATAGAATTATGTCCGATGATCCTGATTATGACACGTACTTTTCAGACTGCAGGTATAATCTACCTGACTCAATGATGACTAACGAAATACCGCCTAATATAGAGATAGAAGAACAGGATTATAAAGTTATTGACTGGATTGATGTGAAAGCGAATGTAAATCAGTTTAATACACGTGGTGAAGCAATGAATTTTATTGTGGAATCTATTGGATCAGATTTTGATTTAGATGATTTTCATAATGGGTATTACTCGAAAGAAATAAAACTGACTATTACAGATAAAGTGAAGCGTCCTAGTGCATTTATTCAGAAAAATAGCTTATCAAATAAAGAAATTGGAAATACAAGGAAAGAACGATAACATATAAACGTTTACATGGTATCGTTAATGTGGTAAACTATAAGTAAGAAATTAAAAGGAGGTAGTTTAATATGATTATAGTTCAATGGGTATTTTCATTTTCAGATTTTTTAGCTAATATGGTAGGTCAATTATTTTCATTTTTAACAACATTTATAGTTAAAGCAGCAAGTTTATTTATCAAGTTTTTCGTGGATTCAATTATGGCTCAAGAAGGTGGGAATATCTTCTTAATCGTATTAGGGCTATCACTGTCTGTACTGTTTATTAAACTTTGTTGGTATTACATTTTAATCGCTGGAGGTATATTTTTTATAGGTCTACCCGTTCTAGCTTACACTATGAAGTTTGTATTATTGATTTTGATAGGTATAGCAGTTTATGGACTGATTCGTAGTGTAATTAGTTTCATGAGAATGAACAAAACTAAAATAATTCATACAAAATAAAAAAGGATGAAATTAATCACCCTTATACACGTTTTTTATTTTTAGCATAAAGCTGTAAATCCTCTTTTTTGTATAGAGAAATTACTTTACGGCCATTTACTTTTCTTTCTAAATAAGGAATAATTTTTCCTGATGCGACAGATTGATCAAAAGCAGAAGCGCTTTGTTTTGTAATAAGCATTGCTTCGTTTCGAGACAGAAGATTATTATTAAGCCATTCTTTCATGTCTTTATCATTTGTTATATTCATAAATCGGACCTCCTAATCAAAATAAATATATCATGCAAACGATTATATGTAAATGGATATTTAAAATGATTATACTATGTGAGTTTATTACAAGAGTCAACAAATAATCGGAGGAAATTAATTTGAAAGATGTCACTGTAGGTTTAATGTTAATTTTAATTATTGTATCTACGCTATTACTCATTTCGTTTGATAAAAAAGCATTCTATAATGTGAGAGTATACCTTGTAATTATGCTAGTATTTAATGTGATTTTGTTAATAGTAAAAGGAAACAAATCAAATATCTATACAAGATTTCTCAATACTAACTTAGGTGTAGGTATGTTTATTTTTAGTATCATTGCTTGCATTCTTTACGGAGTTTTTGCAGATGAATTGTTTAATACTCCTAAAGCAGCTCGTCTTTTTTTTAGCTCAATGGTTGTCATAAGTTTGGTAAACATGATCTTAAATTAATAATTATGTAAGAAGAACTATAAGTAAATTATGGTAGGTCATGTTCAGCAATAAAAGAGAGTTATCAGTGATGATATTTAAGTATCTCAAAAAGGAGGAATATATTTGTTTGATACTAATGGATTAAGAAAAAGAGGAAATCATATCTATGGTATGGGGTTACTTGTAATCCAAAACCCAGATACGCAATTGTTTTTAACAAGATTAGATGAGGACACACTTGGTTGGGGGAGCGAGTCTGATGCATATGAATGGGACGATGGTAAAGAGTGGGTAGATGGAAAAGGCTTGTTTACAACTTATGAAATTCTTTCAATTGATATGAAATTAACTGATTATGCAAGAAAAGCAATAGTTCCAAATGATTAAGTATACCAGGTAATTGTATGATACACATTAATAAAAAACACATTCCTAACGCTGATGCGATAGAAATGTGTTTTTTTATTTTGGCTCTTTTTTCTTGAAAAAGTCTTTAGTTGCGTCTAAAGATATTTTAAAATCAGACACTTCATTTTTACTGAGGACTTTAAATTGTCCTTTATCTATTAATAAAGACAAATTTCCGTTGTCAATGTATCTGTTTATAGTAGGTCGACTAACATTTAACAGTTTAGTTGCTTCTGTAAGGTTAATCAGATCGTTTTTTAAGAATGTTTCAATAGCAACAATTTTATCTTCAGTTGTAAGTGATTTGTTTTCAATAATGTCATGTATTTTTAACAAATTAATCGCCTCCTAAAGACTAGTATATACGATTTATTACAAAGTGTAAAGCATGCGTATAAATATAAAGAATAACTTTACAATGTGTAACGTTAGTGTTATACTTAGTAAAGAGATAAAGAAAGACACAAGAAGCTGTAACTTCTCATGTCAACAACAAATCAAGTAATTGATTTCGTTAAGTATATCATTTTTTATCTCTAAATAAAACAACAAAGAGAGGTTGATTTAGATGATGTTAGGGTTTGTTTTTGGAAGTGCCTGCTTGCTAGTTTTTATAGTGGGAACAATAATACATGAACAGTTTGAAAAGGTAGTGAACAAGAGAACTGAGGTGTCAAACCAATGAGTTATTTAACTAAAACCACAAAGCTAAATGAAAAAGAGTTAAAAATGATGGCTTGGGATTTACTTGATATGGATGGTTGGGAAAACGACCATTGTGACTATTTTGTTAAGAAGTTTATAAATAAAGAAAATTATAAAGAGCACAAAACATTTACAGTTTTTGTATCTCTTAATTATAACGACTATGTGAATGTATTTGATGGTGATGAAAGAATAAATATTTTATCAGAAGATGGAATTACAAATGAATGTTTTGACAAGATTGTTTGTTGTACAGAACAAATAAGACCTTTTAATTGGTGTGAACAATTTAAATTAGTGATGGAAGTTATTGGTAAGCAAGATAAATCTAGTTATCAAAACTTAAAAAAAATATTTAGTATCTTTAGCCAGTTACTTGCAGATTAGCTAAAAAATGGGGGAGTTGATTCTCCCCCAATATTATTGGAGGGAATGCAATTGATAGAATTAGAAAAATATTACCAGGTCTTAATGGCTATAATTTGTGCCCTTTTTATTCTTCATTTTTACTACAAGTATGTTGATAAAGATAGGGTGTTTGGAAAATACTTGATTTCATTTGGACTAGGTATACTCTTTTCATTATTGTTAGCCATATCGTTACTTTAAAGAAGGTAAAAGGATTAGATATTAGGAGGGTATTTTATGAGCTTGACAGAAATCATTGAAATTCTAAAATTAGCAAAAGTTTCAGCAAAGGACCTAAAAAATAAGGATAAAGAGGGACTTTAAAAATAAAGAGTAACTACAATATGTTAGACAATTTAGGAGGGAAAGTATGAAACGATTATTAAATTACGCTGGTAGTAAATGGTCGATGGCGCAAAAAATTATTGATTTAATGCCAGCACATAAGGCTTATCTAGAGCCTTATGGTGGAAGCCTAGCTATATTTATGAATAAAGATAAATGTGTTTTAGAAACAATTAAAGACATAGATGGCCGTCTAGTTAACATGTATGAACAGATTAGGCTTTACCCTGAAGAATTAGCAAAGCTATGCGATTTTACTTTATATTCTAGAAAAGAGTTTGAGAATGCTATTGAAATTAGTTCTAATGACTTGGAAGATGCACGTCGCATGCTGGTTCGGTGTTGGTTTTCTATCGGTGGCATGATTACAAGAAATAGTTTTAAACGGAATGTATCGTGGAAGGGACCCTATAATACATTTGAATGGAACGATGTCCCAAATAGAATTATAGAAGCTTCAAGACGTTTAAAAGATGCACAAATAGAATGTAAAGATGCCCTGGATCTAATACAGGAAAATAATAGTAAAGATGTTCTTATATATGCAGACCCGCCATATTTGAGTAAAACAAGGACGTCAAAGCAATATATAAATGAATATTCTGTAGATCAACATATTGAACTCTTGGAAGTGTTAAACGACCATAAGGGTTATGTAATACTAAGTGGCTACGATAGCGATATTTACCAGAAATACTTGGAAGGTTGGTATATGGTTAAACACGAGGTTAGTGTTGGAATAACTAATTTGAAGAAGAAAAAAGCAGAAGAGGTAATATGGTGTAATTTCGAACCACCAGGGCAGATTAGTATATTAGAAATACTCGAAAATCGGTAAGGTAGTTAACCTAAGATAAAATATAAGAAAAGAGGAGTATAAATGATAACTGCAAAATCTTATTTTTCTGGAGCTGGTGGTATGGATTTAGGATTATTGAATTCAGGAATAGATGTTGTTGAATCATTCGAAATTGATAAGAAGGCTTGCGAAACAATGAGAATGAATTTCAAACACAAAATAAATGAATGTGATATTACGAAAATAACAGTATTGGGTCAACCCAAAGCAGATGTTTATGTAGGAACCTTTCCATGCACAAAGTATTCAACGGTAGCAGACATTAGTGGTACAAGAAATGGTGATGATTTATTTTTACATTTCTTTAGACATGTTGCTATAGATCAACCTGAAATGTATGTAGTAGAGAACGTTCCAGGGATGCGTAAATTTCAAGTTGTTATGGAGTGTCTAACCAAGTTGCCTAATTATTATGTTAGGGTTGAGTGTCCTGTTAATGCCAGTTGGTGGCTTCCCCAAGAACGGAAAAGGTTGATTGTTATTGGTAGTAAAAAGCCTTTTGATAACCTTGAGTATCCAATGTTTACAACTCAAATGGTTGTAGGTGATATTCTAGAACAAGATCCAAATGTTCACATACCTGATTACGTTCAATTTCGTATAGATGGAAAATATCGAGATAAACCAATTATCACCAAATTAGATGGGATTGCACCAACGTGTGTCGCTCATTATTCTAAAGATAAATCAACAAGACTTGTAGATGATGGAAAAAGAATCCGACCTTACACAAGGCTAGAGTACCAGCGGTTACAGAGTTTTCCTGATTCCTTTAAGTTTTTTGGCACAGATAATGATGCGATTAAACAAATTGGAAATGCTGTTCCACCAATTATGGGTGAATGGATTGGGGATCAAATTATTCGTTACTTCAGTTAGTATTCAAATGTGGGTTTGATTTTATATAAACCCACATAATTATTATAAGAAAAACACAATTACGGAGGGAAATCATTGAAAATTAAACTAATAGTAGTAGCTTTTTGTTTAACCTTATTATCGGGTTGTTCAGAAATGGAACTGTTTGAAAATAGAATAAATTTAAGTGAGAGTATAAATAAACAAGATAAAGAAAACAAAGTAAATTCAAGTAACTTTACTGGTAGAAATTTTTCAGTGTTACCAAAAAATAAAAGAATTCAAGTAACTTATTCAAAGAAAATAGATGGAGATACAGCTAGATTTGAGTTAAATGGTTTCGAGTTTAAAACGAGATTTCTATTAATTGATACACCTGAAACTGTCAAAGCTGGAGTGACACCGCAAAAGTTTGGAAAAGAAGCTAGTGAACGTACTGACGAACTTTTAATGAAGGCAGCTAACATAGAAATTGAGTTTGATAAAGGTGACAAGACGGATAGGTATGATCGAGCTTTGTGCTATGTATACGTGGACAATGTGTTAATTCAAAATATTCTCACGTCTGAAGGACTTGCTCGTATTGCATATGTAAATAGTCCTAATGACACGAAGTTAGTAGAAGTAAAAGAATACGAGCAAATGGCAAAGGACTTAAAAATTGGCATTTGGTCAATTGATAATTATGTCAATAAACATGGATTTCAAGAATAAAATGATTAGCTCACTGAAGGAGGATTAATTAAATGAAAAATGGGATTTTAGATACAAAAAAAAGAAAGTTAGTGGAACAAATTGATTTATTTTGTCAGCCAATTAAGCTTAACGAAAATCAAAAGCTTGTCTATGATTATATAAATGAATCTTTAAGTGAGTCAGGAGACTATTTTTTAGCTGTTAAGAGTTTGGTTAATCTATGTTACTTTCCATTTCGTAAAGAACAAGGGAACGAAATTGTGTATGCTTATCAAAAACTATCAAAAAAAGAACAACAAGAAATTTTACAATTACTTGTTAATCAGAATTAATTAACAAGAACGATAATAGTTAGCGCAGGTAATCTAAACCAATTAGTGTCAATTTATATTTAATCGTTATTTTATTATTATGAAATGATTAAATTGCTGGTAGTTAATCAGAAGAGAAAAGAACTCATATTAGAGTTCTTTTTTTTATCTTTTGTTGGTACTATTCACTTTACAACGCGAACATAAGTTCGTATAATGAGTAAAAACAGTAGAAAGGGATTGAACAAAATGGGGCTAGAAATGGATTATTTTATTGAGCCAAAAGATGATATTTTATGTGTTGATGTTAAGAGTTTTTACGCTTCAGTTGAATGTGTAGAGCGTGGATTAAACCCTTTAAAAGCCATGTTGGTGGTAATGTCAAACGCTGAAAATGCAGGCGGTTTAGTCCTAGCAGCGTCGCCTGCGTCGAAAAAACGTCTAGGAATCTCAAACGTTATGCGTAAATATGATTTACCCGAACACAAAGACCTCATAATAGTACCTCCAAGAATGTCCCTTTATATAGAGAAAAACAAAGAGATACTTAATATATTCAGGAAGTACGCTATAGAGGATGATATTTTAGTCTACTCTATCGATGAAGCCTTTATAAGAGTGTCACCAGTCAAAAAATTATTTCACTCTAGCGCTTACGAAATCGCTCGTAAAATCCAAAAAGATATATACCATAGTCTTGGTTTATATGTGACGGTTGGGATAGGGGACAATTTACTTTTAGCAAAACTAGCCCTGGATAATGAAGCCAAAAACGCCAAAGATTTTAAAGCTGAATGGCGTTATGAAGACGTTCAAGAAAAGGTTTGGAGTATTGATCCGCTCACCAATTTTTGGGGGATTGGTTCTAAAACAGCAAATAAGCTAAAATTGATGGGAATACGCTCTGTAAGAGAATTAGCCAATGCTGATGTAATGAGGCTAAAGAACAAATTCGGCGTACTTGGAGAACAATTATATGCACATAGCTGGGGCTTAGACAGAAGCGACATTACAAAAAAGCACATGACGCTTGAAAAATCATACGGAAACTCACAAGTCCTTACAAAGGATTATTATATAAAAGAAGAAATAGAAGTCGTTATAAAAGAAATAGCCGAGCAGGTCGCAAGTCGTTTAAGGAAGCACGATTGCCAAAGTGGTTGTGTGTCATTGATGGTCGGTTATTCAATGAATCAAACTGAAAAAGGCTTTAACAGACAAATGAAAATTCCATTTACTAACAATACGAAGGAGATAGCAAAGCACTGCTTATTTATTTTCAACAAGTATTACACAGGGTCACCAGTGCGCCATTTAGGGGTTTCGTGTTCAAAATTAAAAGTTGATTTAGCTGTACAATTGAATCTGTTTAAAGAGCCTGAAAGCCAGTTAAATGAGCTTGTAATTGATGATATTGTTGATAGAGTAAGAGGGAAATATGGTTTTTCATCAATTGTCCACGCAAGCAGTTTAATAGAAGGAGCAACAGCAATTAAGCGTAGTTCGTTAGTCGGTGGTCATGCTAGTGGACGTACTAAAGCTATTGCAGGCATAGATGAAAATGAATGATATTCTAGCGTATGAATCAGGGGAAATGACGTTAAACGACTTACAAGAATCCTTGCAGGGATTAGGAGAATGTGAGTATCTCGAAATAGGAAGCAATCGTTTAACATTTTATCTTCAGTTATTAACTGAAGGAGAAAAATTTGATTATTCAACTCCAATATTTGCAGATTGGGAAAATTTTTTGTCTTTTTAACAATATATATATAATGGTGTAGGAAGAAATATGGCTACCTACACCATTTAAATAAATTAGTGTCTTGTAGTAAGATGTATAGTCTTATCTTCTAGTATTCTCCTATAATAGTTTTCTAGCTCATTCTTGTCAGTATACGCATTCTCATATGAGATATTTTCACCAGTGGTACATAGTGTCAGTCGAATCTCAGAGATAGAATTTTTTTTACAAAACTCTTTTAATCGAGTCAAATAAAATTTTCCGATACCTTGTCTTCTATCTTTTGGATTAACGGTTATTTGATCTAATTCTATATATATCGATCCATTTTCAGTTGTCGCTACAGAAAAACAAAACTCAAATATTTCATTATCTGCACTATCAATAATAAAAAAATGTTGGCTAGTTTCCGTATTATAATCGTTGTAAAACTCGTGTCTAAGTTTTAATTTTTCCCAAATGGCAGGAACCCCCCAGGATTCAATTTCACTTTTTAAATCAATGTTTATTTTTATCATTGTTATTCCTCATTTCAAATTGTTTATAGTAGATAGATGGTGAGAATGAAAATAAAATCTTCACATCGTAAACCTTACTAACGTTTACGATGTAAGACTTCAAATATAATAGATTGAAAACCGCATAGCTATACATAAGAAAGAGCAAAAAATAGATCATATGTACTGCGGTTCTCAAATTTGTCAATTTTATTTACAAAAAATGTTGACAAAACATTATATTCGGTGTATTCTTAGTTAAGACGTTTGATTTAGTTGTTACTATCACCATTCGAATTGCCGTTCGATGTTGATATTAAGTAATGACCTAGTACAATTAGTACAAAGATAATTACAGCACTTAAAGGTGCGAAAGCTATATATGGACTTAATGAGATAATCAATCCAAATATTTCAAAATAATTCTTTTCTAAATACGACATATTGGTCTCCTTTCAAAATATGACATGTGTGTCTCCTTTCAATTTTAGTTAAGGATAAAAAACCCTTACTCTTTATTATAGCATACTTTACTAAGTTATGCAACATATAAGGGTTATTTCTTATTTGTTTCTAATAATTATGTGATGAATAACCATTTATTAATGGTTATTCATTTTTTTTGGTCATTTTAATATTGAATAAGTATTCAATTAAGGACCCCTTGCATAGAATACTAGTAACAAATGAAATGGATTTTGTTATAAGATGACAAAAATATTTAAATTAGTTTGAGTAACGAGCAATAAGGTCTATTTTAAGTCAAAGGAACGTCCAGAATTGCAACGTTGGTTATATGATGAGTTCAGTGAAACTGGGAAAGGTATACGAAAAAAAATAGAAACTAATCTAATGCCAGAGTCAATGAAAATAGTAGAATAATAAAAAAGTGAGGTTTTCATAAATGATGAGTAAATATAAGGATGATATATATGTACCATTAATTAGTGAGTTAATTGGTGATATTTATTATAACAACACTTCCTATACTACTAAAATAAGTGGACAGATGTCAATAAAGTAGACACAAAAATAGATACAATTTAGATAGACCCAAAATAGATTTTTTCTTTTTCATTCGGGGTCATCATATTGTTTGCTGAATGGGGGCGTTTTGAATTGTAAAAACCCTCTATATATTCAAATGAAGATTGTTCAACTTCTTGGATTGTTCTAAATGTTCTGCGGTTCAGTTCTTCTTTTTTCATATATTTAAAAAAAGACTCGTTTACGGCATTATCCCATGGGTAAGCTGCTTTGGAATAAGATGGAACGAGGTTATGTGTGTCTAAAAATTGACGAACACTAGTCGCACAGTATTGGCTTCCACGATCTGTATGGAATAGAACAGGCTCTTTGGGATTTCTTTGATTCACAGCTGTTTCAAGTGTCTCAAGGACTAAAGAAGCTTCCATAGTTGGACGAACGCGCCATCCTATAATTTTCCTGGAAAATAAATCTAAAATGACACAGAGATAAACAAACCCTTTATTAACAGGAATGTAAGAAATATCGCTCGTCCAAACTCGATTCGGTTCAGTCGGATTGAATTGTTGGTTTAAGTGATTTGAGTAAGCTAAAGAAACCTTTGGTTTCGCATATAAAAATTTCGGCTTAGCTGTAGACATTTTTGGCAAATCCATTGATTTCATTAATCGGTACACTCGCCCAACACTAATGAAAATTCCAAAATCACGCTCAAGAACAACTTTTATTTTCGCAGCACCTAATCGTTTTTTAGAATCCATATAGATAGAAAAAATGGTTTGTCGAAGCTGTTGATTTTCAACAGTTCTAGGAGCAGGAGTTGGGTCAAAGTGTTTATAATAGGTACTTCTATTTACGTTTAAGACTCTACAAAGGCGCACAATAGAATGATCAAAACGTAATAAATGAACCGCATCTAATCGTTGTTTGAGTGTGGCGTGAAGATGGCAATCGCTTTTTTTAAGATGAGGTTTTCCTCTTCTAATAAAGCATTTTTCTTCTGTAAGTCTTTAATCTGTTTAGCAGTAAGGATAGAACCATCTTCAATTTGAACTTCAGAATATTGTTTTACCCAGCGGGATAACGCTGTAAAGGAAACGCCATAGTCTTTACACAACGAAGTTTGTGTTTTACCTCCATGGTAAAGATTAACAAGGCTTTTCTTAAATTCTTCATCATATTTTTTGTAATTGGACATTTGAATCATTCCTTTCGTTTTAGTGTCTACTTATAAACAGTATACCATTAAAAATACTGTCTACTTTATTAGTATATATCCAAAGTATCATAAGAAGATATACAGAAATAGTTATTCGAAAAATATTAAATTACTCTCCTGGTAAACGTTTAACTTTAGGAGATAAAAAAATCAAAGAACAATTATCTAAGATTAGTAATTCCGAATATTTATTAGATGCTTTAAAGGTTATAACCGCTTATGGAAACAATAACACACATACTCAAAATCCTACACAGGTAACTAAACATGATTTTGATAAAGCAGCAGATAAATTATTTGACATTTATGCTTTTTTGCTAATAAATTATTTTGAAGCTTATGAGTTTGGCACAAGAAATGATGTTATGTATTCATTTTCTTTTCTTCCTCCAGTCATTAGAGAAAAAGTTTTAAGCTTTCTATATAAGAAAGACTCAACAAATATTGCTGTAATAGATAAATTAGTTCTAGCAAAACTTAAATGTTATAATTTAGATGTTGCAATGGAGTGGGTAGAAGAAAAAAAAGAGAAATTGCTACAACTAAATACAATATCAAAAAAAGCTTTCAACGAAATGGAAAAAGAATATGGGACAGAGTTTGTTGAAATGTTACAGTCTAATATGTATGAATGTTGTTTAGATAAGGTATCTAAAGTAAATGAATATATTAGGCATGGAGGTATTCAATATCTTGATTTTGAGAGTGCATTACCGTTTTATAATAAAAAGGGTAGGATAAATAGTGTCGAAAAAGAAATAGAAGAGTTTAATAATATTATGACTTTTTTTTATATAGGGAGAAAAGAATAACTTCTTGAGTTTAAGAAGTTAGATGAGATTTCATTACTCTGTTTTTATTGTTTAGTCCATTTTAATATATGAGTTGCTTTTAAAGGCGTATTAAGGTACTTTAAAGTAAAGTAAGCAAGAAAAAGAGGGATAAAATGGATAATTTCCAAAAAGCAGCACTGTTGTTTTCTGAGCTTAAAAAAGAAGTGAATATAGAAAATAAAGACGATCGACTTTACTTGGAAATTTTAAAATTAACCCTGGATAAAATTGATGCAAAAGAAAAAAATAATCTCTGAAGGAGATCCATAAAAATTGACAAAATTGTTCAAATTAGTTGGAATTGAGACTCATAAGGTTTATTTTGAGTCCACAGAACGCTCTGAACTGCAACGTTGGTTAGATGACGAGTTTGGGACTACTGAAACTGGAGTAAGAAAAAACATAGCGGTTCAACCTATGCCAGAAGCGATGAGAATTGTTTATAAGGTAAAGTGATCCATACCTCCTATATGATGAGGGGGATGCCTATGAAGTGTCGGTATTGTTGCAGAGAGCCTAAAGATATTTACTATTATCAATGTGTTTCAGAACTATTTAATCTCACGCTTGAAGAAGCAGTTGAGAGTTTTGAAAGCTCCTATGAAGCTGATACGGATAGATTTACTTGTATAGGATGCTATCAGACTGTAGAAAAACGTTTTGAGGATTGGATAGAAGAACAAGAGAAAGAATAAACAAGTAAGGGCATCACTAAATATTACTTTAGTGTTGCCCTTACTTGTTTATTTAAGTCGTTTTTATAATCGTTTTATTTGTTTTTTTCTTCTTTTTCAATGTCAGAAACACTTTTTGCTCCAAATTCCAAATTGTTATCTGTCATTGGAATATTACTTACACCGATATCTCCATCAAATTTTTCATTATAAATACCAGCACTGAAATAAGTATCTTTATCGTTATTTACATAACCTATTATGTGTGGAACTCCAGTTGGGTTTACTTTTACCTCTGAAAAAGTTACAGATTTAATTCCTTCATAATTGTATTTTAAATATTTTTCAATAAGTGGTGCATTTTCTGTTAATAATTCTTTTTTTTGAATCTCTTTCACAATTAACCAACCTCCTGTTATAATTAAAATAGTTGTTATAAATACAAATAAAAATTTTTTCATACCACCACGCCTCAAATCTATTAATAAAGTAATCTATACAGTAACTATACAGGAGGAAGTTAAATGACACAACTAACAGATGAACAATATTGGAAATTAGCGGATTCAGTGTATGATGACAAATGGCTAAACATAAACAGCGTTACAAAACTTTCTATTGACGAATTGAAGAAACTGGAAACTATAAATGCAAATGATGGGTCAAAGTGGGTTACAATTAATTCAATTAGCACCGATAGTGGGCTTCAAGCTATGGCAGTTATATCTTTAGATGAATATAAAGCTTTATGCTCAGGAAAGATTAAAGCCCCTGAAAATATGGTGTTCGTTTCTCGTGGAAGCGAAATGGGCGAGGATGGCTACAATGATTGGGTTAAAACCAATGGAATTGTATTAGGGAGTAGCTCTGTGAGCCCAGAAGAGTTAAAAAAAGCAGAAATCGAGCAAGTTAATGCCCAGAATCAATTTATCCAATACGATGCCTTTGTACGTCAATCGATTCAAGAGTATAACCCACAAAATTATAGTTTTACTGGTCATAGTTTAGGTGGGGCACTCGCTCAATACATGGCAGTAATAATGGATGCTAAAGCGACTACGTTTGCAGCAGCAAGAGCGTTTAGATTATTACCTCCAGAATTACAACAAGCCGTTCGTGACGGAAAATATGATGACATGATTCGTGATTATCGTCATAAAAATGATCCAGTAGGTTATCTACCAGCTGGGGAAATAATTGGCTCAAGAATCATGGCAAAGAGTGCGAAAAGCGATTTGTGGGTTGTAGGGCATATGGGTGGAAGTTTTGCAGGAATGTTTAACGGTGATGGTTCTATTATGGTCCGAGTTGATCCTGAAGAGATACTGAATCAGCTAGATCATTTTGATTCTGCTATACAAAAATTGTATTTTACACAAGAAATGATTTCAACAGTAACGGATAATTTAGATAAAGAAATTAAGACAATTTATTCTACTTATGTGGATAAAATGGGGGTTGGAAGTTTTAGCCATTTAACAAGTAACGATGTAGAAGAAATTTTTGAAGAACTGGCACAATCCTATAAAGGCAGATCGTACTATTTTTATGATCGTAAAATGAAAGAGAGTCTGATTGATGATTT
The DNA here is from genome assembly GCF_000744945.1 of Carnobacterium maltaromaticum DSM 20342. Classification (NCBI taxonomy): domain Bacteria; kingdom Bacillati; phylum Bacillota; class Bacilli; order Lactobacillales; family Carnobacteriaceae; genus Carnobacterium; species Carnobacterium maltaromaticum. Next base: position 76,583 of record NZ_JQMX01000005.1, on the reverse strand, counting down.
GGAAAAAACAAAGAAAAGTCTTTCCCACCTAAAAGATAAAATTGGAGTAGCGGCCACTCAATTTGATACTGCAGATAAAAACATGGCCAAAAATTTAAGTACTATTCTTGGAGGATCTTAACATGAGTATTGATTTTTTTTATGAATTGAATAAAGTGCAAAAGGAACTAGAAAATTTGGGAGAAGAAGTTTCGGATGCCGTTCGTCATTCGTTAGAAGACGTTCTTGATTGGGCCAAAGCAGGATATCAGAAGCAAGCATTGAGAGAACAATTAAAAGCTGAACTGCAGCGTGCGGTACCAGAACAACAAAGCTTACTCACTCATGAATGGTGCCAGGACAGTGGGCTTTCAGTTTCACAAGCTAAAACAAATTTAAAAGATGCTTTTACGAGTCATGCTGGTAAGAAATTGCAGACAGATATGGGCTCTCTAGTAACTAATGTAGCGGATTCCGTAGAAGATATGAAAACATTTAAACAATCATTTAAATCTTCAAATTGGATATGAAACGTCCTAAAATAAACCCGTCACTTTTATAATGAGAGACGGGTTTGTATACAATAATCAAGGAATGCGTTTTCTTTTTAATTAGGTTAATGGTGTTGAATTATCCATAAGGAATATTTCCATATGGAGAAAAACCTGTTAAATCTGAAGATAGGTTGATCATATCGTCAATGGTCATGCAAGTGGCCTCCTTTTTGAAAGATAACTATTTATTACTATATTAATCATAACGGTTAGGGTACAATTAATCAATACTATTTAATCTTAGAAGAGAGGGAGCTTAACGATGAAAACATTAGGGGAAGTCATTAAAGAAAAGCGTTTAGCAAAAGGACTCAAACAAGGTGAGTTAGCTGAAGGGATTTGTACACAAGCTACTATCAGCAATTTAGAGAACAAGTCGGGGATGCCGAATTTGCCTATATTAATAGCCATTGCGAACAGACTTGATATAGAATTTAGTGAAATATCTGATTACACGTTAATGAATTCTAACTACAATGCAGCTATCTTTAACCAGGTAAAACAATTATGTGCAACGTATAAACATAAAGAGGCGCATGATTTATTAGTAAAAGAAATAGATATAAAAAAATTAGAAAAAAGCTATGAAATTAAGAAGTATCACTATTACTTAGGACTGACGGAGTTAATTGCCAATAAAAATTTTACTGAAGCTCACTACTACTTTAATTTGGTATTGTCTGATAAATCAGAAACAAATGTAGAGTTGATTGATGTTTTAGCAACGAATGGTGTTGGAATTGCGTACGTACTTAATTCTGATTTAGATAAAGCCTTGACCTATTATGAAAAAGCGCTTAGTCAGTTAGAAGAATTAATAGAAAATCTAGGGGAAATAAGGGATAGTTTTGATATTACTAGTGTTTATTTTAATAGTGCAAAATTTTATTCTCAAATTGAACATTATGAGAAGGCGGTTGATCTCTGTAATTTAGGTATTGCGCTACAACAAATGAATCATACAAATTTCGAGTTAGATCGATTGTTTTATGAAAAAGCATTTAACCTGGCAAAACTAGGAAAAATGAAAGAAGCAGAAGAATTTTACTTCCATGCAGCATCAGTTGCTATATTAAACAAAAATAAAATCGTTACTGAAGCAATAGCAATGGATATGGCTGAATTTAAATTAAATAGATACAATTATTGTTAAATAAGCAATCAAAATAGATTGTGTAATAAAAATGGAAATGGAGTGAGTTTAAAATGGTAGATTTTCGAAATAAAATAACTATGATAAAAAAAGAAAAAGAGATAGATCCAGTTGAAATCTATGATACTTTAGATAGATTTGCTGAAAAAGGACCGTTACGTGATGTCCAGACAGAGATTTTAAATAAATGGTTTGAAAAATTCAGTAATAAAGCTCACACAATACTCAAAATGAACACAGGTCAAGGAAAAACTTTAGTTGGTTTATTAATTTTACAATCAATTTTAAATAAGGAGAATAGACCAGTAATGTATATTTGTCCCAACTCATTTTTAGTTGATCAAACTATAGCCCAAGCGAAGCAATTTGGATTAAAAGTTTGCTCTGTGGGATCAGATAGGGCAATTCCTCCAGAATTTACAAATTCAGAAGCCATACTAATTACTACAGTTCAATACATGTTTCATGGGTTTTCAAAATTTGGATTAGGAGCAAAATCTATAGATGTGGAGGGAATTGTCATAGATGATGCGCATGCTTGTATTGAATCAATTAGACAGGCAACAAGAATGAATTTTTCTAAAGAGAAAACAAAGGGTGCGTACACAGAAATATTTGAGCTGCTAAAAGAAGATATTAAACTTCAAGGATTGGGAACGTTTGAAGAATTAGTTAAATTTAAAAATAATGATTCCTCAACAGTACCAATGTTACCAGTTCCTTATTGGGCTTGGCATGACAATATTGATGCAATAACTAAAATTATTGCTGCTTACTCAAATGAAAATGAAATAAAGTATGCTTGGCCAATAATAAAAGACAGCTTAAAATACACTGATTGTTATATATCCGCAGAAAAAGTTGAAATCATTCCATATCAGATGCCGTTGAAAATATTTGGTAGTTTTTATAATGCAAAATCTAAAATATATATGTCTGCTACGGCTAGTGAAGATTCAATTTTAATTAAAGAGTTGGGAATACCAGCAAGTAATTTGTTAGAACCACTAAAATTAGATAAAGAAGAATGGTCTGGTGAAAAAATGGTTCTTATTCCTTCTTTAATTGAAAAAACGTTAAACCGTACTGAAATGGTTCACTATTTTGGACAACCGTGGGGTGGTAATGCTAGTTTGATTGGAAGAATTGCACTAACACCGAGTTTTTCTTTGACACAAGATTGGAACAAATATGGATCTAAAATCGTTAGTACTGGAGATATAAATGAGAGTGTAAAATATCTTGAGGCTAGTGAAAAACCACAGACAGTAGTTTTTTCTAATAGGTATGACGGTATTGATTTGCCTGATAATTTATGTAGAATACTGGTGATTGATTCAATCCCATCTTTTGAATCTTTGGAAGACCGCTATTTATCTTCAGTGATTTCAAATTCTGAACAGTTAAATAGAAAAAAAGCACAAAAAATTGAACAAGGAATGGGCCGTAGTGTACGTGGTGAAAAAGATTTTTCAGTAATTGTTTTAATTGGAACGGAGTTGACTAGGTTTGTTCAAACTAATAATAATCAAAAATATTTCTCTACATTTACTAAAAAACAAATATTAATAGGCAAAGAGCTGGTTGATTTTGCAAAAGAAGATATTGAAAAAGGTAAAGCACCATATACTGTGTTTTCAAGTTTAATAAACCAATTATTAAAAAGAGATGAAGGTTGGAAATTATTTTATAAAGAACGAATGGATGATCAATCTGAAAATATAATTGATATAAGTGCTGTAGAGAAACTTGAAGAGGAAAGGAAAATTGATAACCTTTTTATGAATGGTGAGAAGCAAAAAGCAATAGAAAAAATTCAGCCATTTATAGATAAATATGTGATCGACGATTATGAAAAAGGATGGTATTTACAAAAAAAAGCAAAATATTGTTATGAAATTTCAAAATCAAAAGCTATAGAGGTACAGACAATTGCTCATCGCATTAATAATTATCTTTTACTATATCCTAGTAATATAGAGGTTTCTAAAATTGGAAGTATTGAAAATTCTCATAGAGCGGAAAATATAAAAAAATATATTAGTGAACTGAGAACTTATAATGAACTAGAGCTACTAATGCATGAAATTTCAGATAAACTTAGAATGGGTAAAAATTCGGAAGCCTTTGAGAGTAGTTTTGACATTTTGGGGATTTTATTAGGGTTTGAAACTCAACGCCCGGACAAAAGTTATAAAAAGGGTCCAGATAATGTTTGGGCAGTAAGAGAAAATGAGTTTTTTGTGTTTGAATGTAAAAATATGGTTAAATCAACAAGAAAATATATTTATAAAGATGAAACGGGTCAAATGAATAATTCAATTTCGTGGTTTAATCGAGAATATAAGAATAGTATACACACAAACTTTATGATAGTAGGAACAAAATATTTTGATCCAGCAGGTGGGTTTAATGAAGATGTAAATATAATAAGAGAAAAAATGTTAAATAAGTTAGTTAAAAATGTAAGTGATTTTACAAAAGAATTTAAAAATACTGATTTTGCAGATATTTCAATTAACAAGATAAGTCAATTGTTGGAGCTTCATGATTTAAGCATTGATTCACTTAAAACTTATAGTGAAGAATCAAAGCCGTACAATAGCTAAAACTAAGCAAACTTGAATCAAATTAATAGGCAAAAATGTCCAATGATAAAGAAGAAAAATTGTTGGAATCTTCGATTTGTTATTAATTTAAAAATTGGAAATAATCATATTGATAACTCTATTTTTAGAACTTTCTGTAGTATTGGTGGTCATTAGAAAAATTTATCTTGGGAAATAAAATCAGCCATTATGGTGTACTCTACTGGTTTATTTAGTCAAAGTGATTTATGTAGGTCTCCGTGCCAATATTAAATCATGCCATAATAAAATTACTAGTAAAAACAAAAGGAGTAGCTACCAACTTATAAGTTGGTAACTACTCTAGCTGTTTAACTTGTAAAATAAATATATTATTTAAATGTTAGGTAATTAATTTATTTGGTTTGTCACTTACTAGAAGAATTAATAATATACCTAAAAAACCAACTATAAAAAGAAGTGAGGCATTACCGAATTGTGTGAATATAACAGATACTGATAGAAAAATTGAAGATAAAATTTTTGAAATTGACTGAAAGGTGCTTAGTATAGCATTATAAGGCCCTTTGTTATCTTCATCGATGGTTGAAATAAATACAGCTTGCATACTTGGAGTGAAAACTAACTCTCCGGCAGTAAATAATATTGTTCCAATGATAATATGTGAAAATGTATTTGAATATGAAAGAACGAAAAAACCAATTGGGATTAGAATCATTGAAAGTATCAAAAAAAATCTTGTTTTTAATATATTAAATTTAAAAGTTACTATTGGTAAAAAAGCTATTACCAAAATAGTATTAATTGTTAAGACAACAGATAATAATTGTTCTTGGTTTAACATTATTTGAGTAAAAGGAATTAATGTACTTTTAAAATTAACAGCAATGTAATTAGTTAAGGTTCTTTGTAAAAAAAGAAAGAACATCATTCCTATAGAAAATAGCACAAATTTTTTGTTAGTTATAACTTCTGAATAAGAACTAAAAAATCCATATTTAAGTTTTTTAGATTGGAGTACAATATGTGTTTCATTCATATTAGCAAATATATTCCAAAGTACAAAAAGACTACTTAGTATAAGTAAAATAACAATTACAACGAAATTTTTTTGAAATAACCAACCACCTATCATTGCACCTATTAAGTATGAAGTATTATAAATCCAATTGTTTAGAGACAATACTTTTGCTTTTATTTCGTCATTACTTTCATCTATTAGCATGGAATCAATAGCAGGATTAATAAATCCTTGAGCTGCTGAAATGATGGTAATCACAAAAAACACAATCCAAGTATTGGAATAAAATAAAAGTACTAAAAAGCAAAATAGTTTAATACACTCACCCCATTTCATGAGAGGGATTCGGCCAAATTTTTCTGTTAGTTGACCACCATAAATACTAAATCCAATTTGGAAAAAACTTGTAATACTAATTAATGTACCAGCAATTACAATTCCAAATTCTTTTGCATATAAGATTGTGACAAATGGGAGTAGCATTGATGATGTAGCTTTACTAATGAAATTCATAAGTAATCGTAATTTTATAGTGCTAGAAAGGTAATTAAACATTTTATTCTTCTCCTTTATAATCCCATGTAACATTATCGTTTAACCATTTATCAGTGATTTCCATTCTTTTTTTAACTTCTTCTGAATCTTTACCTTTTATTATGACTGAAACATACTCAGATACACTAGAATTACCACCATCAAGAAATTCACCGATTTTACTTTTTCTAAAAGAAATTTTTACTATCCAGTCAAAAGGAATATTTTCATTAATTGAAACCAAAATTGCTTTTTTGGGAGGAACAAGCATCCATCCATACTCGTATTTAGAGGTTGTTATATTTAGTTTAGTGTTGTCATATTCAGGATCACATTGAGCACGTATAGATTCATTAAGTAAGTTAATTCCATATTTTAATTCAAAAACTTCATTAATTTTTCCTCCTCCGACACGTGATCCTACTTCACAAAATATTAATTTATCATCAGCCGTGTGAAAAAATTCACCATGGAATGAAATAGCATGATTTGGTGTTTCTAATGCTTGTAAAACCTTTGTAATTTCGGTTTTTAGACGAGCATACATTAGACTATTCTCGCTTATTAGAACAGAACCATTGTATTTGTTTTCAAAAAAAGCCAAACATCCATTTACATATATTCCACTACTAAAAGCTTTTATTTCACCATTAGAAAAAATTCCATCAAGGTGATACATTTCGCCAAATATAAATTCTTCAGCAATCAATGGATAGTTATGCTTGTGTAGCCTATACTCTTCCCAATCATTGTTGTTATGAAATTGAAAAAATCCAACAGAACCAGCTCCGTCAATAGGTTTAACTATAAAAGGATAGCCATGCTCTTTTTTAAAATTTTCTAATTCACTAAAGTTATTTATTTGAGAAAATTTTGGAATATTAACTATATCTTTCAATTTTTCTTTCATTACATTTTTGTCTCTAAAACAAACAGCACTGTTTAATGATTGACCTTTAATTTTTAATTTCTCACGAATATGGGCAGCCTTTTCAATGTCAAATTCATGAGAAACAACAATTGAATCAATTTTATTTTTTAAGTTTATTTCCGATAAAAAATTTTCTATATTTTTATTTTCGTGAAAAGTATCGAATGTTTTACGATTAGAAAAATAGTCTTTAAAAATATCTTTATGTTTTGTTCTAGTTATGAATAAAAAATCAGCCTCTATGTTGTTCAATGCTTTTTTGTAGTCAAGCGTGTTCTCCGAATAGCGATTTAAAATTGCTATTAATTTCATGTTCTTCCCTCCAGAATATATTCTTTGGAATTAAAAAAAAAATTTATTCTCAAAAAATACTTGAATTATTTTAATTTAAAGATTATGATTAGAAAAAAAAGTTTTTACATTGGTTTTTGGTTATGATTTGATTAGAATAAATTATAACATAAAGGAGGTAATTATGAAAAGACAATTTTCATTAAGTAACAATTATTTTTTTGCCTATAACTATTGGCATGAATTTTGTAATGAAGGTTTAGTTAGTAGTATGATAACACCAGAATTTGTTGATACTGAAGAAAAGAAAGATTTGCGAGGGGAGTTATCATTATACTTTACAAAAAAAGAAATGAATATTGAAGAAATGAAAAAGAATGATATTATTAGTAATTTTATTTTAAGTTATGCTTTCTTACTTACTAAGTATACACTTAACAACCGTGTGATGTTTGATGTAGATTATGATGGGGAATTTTTCCCGTTTCCATTTGATTTTGAGAATACAAGTGTCAAAGAAAATATACATTTTATAAAAAAATATTTAACCTCTATTTCTGAAAATAAGGGATTTAAATTCAAAGACTATAAAAAAATGGGGAAAAATAATATTAGTGCGACAAAGTTAGTTTTTGACAAATTTGATGTTATGAGACCAAATAGTGATTATTATTTTTTTGTATTTATTAAAGAGAAAGAAAATTCTTTTCAAATTAAGGTTAATTATTCAAGTGGTCTTTACCGAGAAAAAATTATTGAAGATTTTATTAAAACACTTATGAAAGTATTTATAAATATTCACAAGCTTCAAGAGGGAGAGTTAAGTAGCATAAATATTGGTAGCAATAATAACTTGAATGAATTCCATGATTATTATGAACTAAATGAAGTACACAATAATCAATATTTATACAATTTATTTGATGAGATTGCTAAAAAAAGAATGGAAAAAGTAGCTGTTATATATGGTGCACATTCATTAACATATGGACAGTTATTCGAAAAATCGAATAATGTTGCTGATTATTTAACTAGTGAAGATTTACTAGGTAACGGCATTATTGGTATATATTGCGACAAGAATATTGAAATGATAGCTGTAATGATTGGAATTATGAAAGCTGGAGCAGCTTACCTCCCAATTGATACTTCTTTACCTGAAGAACGAGTAAAGTACATTATTAAGGACAGTAATGTTAAAACTATTTTTACAGATAGTCTTTGCTATGAAATAAATGATGTCAATTTTTTACAAATTAGTGAAGTAATTACAACCAAAAAAAATCATTCAATTACTAAATATCAATCCAAAAATTTAGATGCTTATATGATATATACCTCTGGTACAACTGGAAGACCAAAAGGTGTAATAGTACCACATATTGGAGTGATCAATTTAATTCTAAGTTTTAATAAATCTATGAACATGAGAAGTAATATGAAAATGACTCAAACAGCAAGTATTGCATTTGATGCTTCGGTATGGGAGATATGGATGTGCTTGCTAAGTGGAGGTCAGCTACATATCATTCCTAAAAATATGATGACTGATTCAGATAAGTTAAATAATTATTTAACTACAAAAAAAATTCAAGTTGCATTTCTTCCAGTTTTTGTGGCACAAGAATTAAGTGAACAAAATGAGACTCTTGAAATCGTAATTACTGGTGGAAGTGATTCTAATACTAAATTAGTAGATAAATTTAGAGGTAAGCTAAAGTATGTGAATGCGTATGGTCCTACTGAAGCGAGTATAGTTACGAGTTATTGGATAGCTGATGAATTAGATTATAGGTCTGTACCAATTGGTAGACCTGTAGCAAATAATGATGTATACATTTTAGACAGTAGCGATAAGCCATTACCTGCAGGTATACCAGGTGAGCTTTGCGTAAGTGGAGTATCAGTTACTAAAGGATATTATAATCGTCCAAAATTAACTTCAGAGAAATTTCATTTAAATACATTTGGAAATAAATCACTAATGTATCGTACTGGTGATTTAGCTAGATGGTTGTCGGATGGTAACATTGATTACCTGGGTCGAATTGACACACAAGTTAAGATTAGAGGGTATCGAATTGAATTGGAAGAAATAGCTACATTATTACGCAATTATTCCGCTGTCAAAGATGTGTTCGTAAACGTAGTTACAGATGAAAAGACTCAATATATATGCGCCTATGTTGTATATGAAGATAAAAACTTATATAGTCGTGAAGTTTTACGTAAATATCTAGAAACTAAGTTACCAGAATATATGATACCGTCATTTTATTTCCTAATGGAAGAAATACCTCTAACAAATAATGGGAAAGTAAATCAAAAATTATTACCGTCTCATAAAAAAATTCGAAATATACAGAAATTAAAACAACCCGTTTCAGATAAACAAGAAAAAATATATAAAGTTTGGAAAACGATATTAAGCTATGATTCATTTGGTACAAAAGATTCTTTTTATGAGCTTGGAGGAAATTCAATTAATTCTGTGAAAATGATTAAACAAATTAATCAACTTTACCAAACTCAACTCTCTGTAAATCATTTTTTAGCTGATGCAACCATTGAAGGATTAGAAAAACTCATAATAGCATCTACTCAAAATTTTTCCGAAGAAATTTTGAATTTATTAAGAATGAATTTTCCTGAAAAATTGTTTGATCTGAAAAAAATAAACGAACAAACTATTCTTTTTACTAATAATGATGAGGAGGATGTAAGAAAATTTCTTAAATGTAAAGTCCCTGTTGAAAATTATCCAATGTATATAATGAAATCAAGTAATAATTTTAAATTAACACATATTGAAACGGATGATGAAATAGACTCAAAACTTAGATTTAGTATTATTCGAGAGCTAAATCAATTTAATAAAAGTTTTAAGAAGCTAGATGAAGTGAAAAAATTTGAGTGTAGCAGCCCACAAAATAAATTTTTTAAGAAAAAAAGATTTACGTTTATTCCTTTCTCAATTAATCTTACTACACTTAATGAAGATAACATTATTGTTTCAATTATGAAATTACTAAATCATCAAGAGATATTAAGAAGCACAATTAAATTTGATGGTTTAAGTTATTACAATTCGATTTTTAAAGAAATAGAGCATTTAAATATTAAGATTATTGATATTTCGAATTTTGATATTTCTTCACAAAATGTAATTCTGAATTTTACTAGTAATGTTCAAAATAAAATGATTGATAAATTTAAGTTCAAATTAGATTCACCACTTATTTCAATTATAGTTTTTAAACTGAATGAAACAAATTATCAACTATCATTTGGTTTCAATCATTTAATATTTGATGGAGCTAGCAAAAATATATTGAAACTAAAATTTTTTAATATTTTAAACTCCAAAAAACCTGCGGAATATGATATTACAGATTCTGGATATAAAAAGTATATTGAATTAGAAAAAAAATATTCGACTTCTTGCAAATCTAAAGAATTCATAATGAGTAAGTGGTACAAAGAACTGGATAAATTGTTGCCCCAGTCAAAAATTGTGATTAAAGAGGAATTGGTAGAATATTTTTTTGAGTATCCAATAAATAATGAAAATTCAATAGAAGATCAAGCATTAGCTGTATCACTAGATATAGGAGAAATTATTTTTCAGAGAAATAATTTGGCAGTTAGGGTAACTCGAAATTCTAGAATACATCAAAATAATATATGGAATAATACGATAGGAGATTTTCATATCTCACTTCCATTAATTTTGGATGCAAACAAATCAGGTAAATGGAATAATAATAAAGTTGAGAAATGTTACGATGAAACCTATAATAATAATGTTTTTGTTGATAGTTTAGCGTTTGGAACTGGCTATTTATCAGAAAAAATTGTCGAAATTTATGATAAATTAGATTTTGGTTTCAATTTCATAGGAAATTGTGATGAAACTGAATATCAACATGAAAAAGAAAAAAAATTAAAGATTCATGATAGATATTTCATTACAGCATTTACCTATAATGGTAAGTTGTGTTTTATTATCAGACTTCCTAAAAATAATGGGAAAGTTATAAAAAAAGTAGAAAAATATTTTGAAAATAAAGGAGAAATATATTGAATACTACTAAAAGAAGTGTAAATTGGTTAAAAGAAAATTTAGCAAACAGTGAAAGACTACCATATGAAGCCTTGTATAAATCACCATTAGCTTTATATCTTAGTAATGCTAAAGATGCATCATTAAGTATGATAAATCAAATGAAAGATAGAGGAGACTTGTTTTATTACTCTGATGATTTTACAACAAACAGAAATTGTGATGATTATTACAATTATTGGTTATTTTTGTATTTTTATTTTTCAAAAAATGATTTAAAAGAAACTACCTACAATAAAATATTACAAAATTTTAACGAAGATAATGGAGGATTTTCTTGTAAAAATGGAGAGAGTTTATATGAAACAAGAAGTACTGCCTTTAGTGGTATATGTGCCTACTTAAACAATGATATTTTAATAGGCGAAAAAACTTCGAATTTTTTAATTAGTAATTTTGTAACAAATCAAACTAAAAATCACTTTTATATGATTCGATATAAAAATAATGAATATGTTACTAAGTATCCAGAAAAATTTGCACGTCTTTACGATTTTTATGATAATGATGGTAGTCCATTATATTATGCATTTTCTTTGGCAGTAATAAATTTAGCAATCGGATATTTAAAAACAAATGAAATTAAATATCTTGAATATGCTGAAAAGTATTACAACATTATAATTAGTATAGGAGACCAAGCAATCTTTAACAATTACATTGGAAAATTTGGAATAGCAAGTAATTTATTGTATATAATTACAGAAAATACAATTTATCAAGAATATTGCGAAAAAGTAGAGATATATTTGCAAGATAGTCAATTGGAATTGGGGTGCTGGGAAGATTATGCTTCAAATAATATACTTTCCTTGGATCGTACGTCTGAATTTACAGCCTCAATTCATATGATGAAATTGATTAGAAAAATGGATATTAAAAAATTATCAATTAGGTAGAATATTAATTGTATTGATGAATAGTATTTTACCTAATTTCTCTTTATGAGTTATTTAAACGGATAACAAAAACTGAATGTATAATAGATAAGGTGAGGTATTATGGAAATAGAATCTGGGTTAATTGAAAATAGAGTTAAAGAAAACTTTGACATCAATAATATACAAAATATTGAAATAAATGACATCGGTTGGAATACAAATTACGTACTAACTATTAACTCTAAAAAATACTTTATGAAAACATTTATTACTAATTCAGAAAATAACGAAAGTAGTTTCGAAATTCATGCGTGCCAGGTGTTAAATAATGCAGGTATAAAAACTAGTTCATTTATTGAAAATAAAAATGGTGAATTTATTAATATTTTAAATAATGAAAAGTCTTACCATATTCAAAATTTTATAGAAGGTGAAACATGGAGGAAAAATTCTGCACCAAGTTGGTTGGTTAAAAAAGGTATTGACCTAGCAGCTAATATTCATGTTGCATTATCTGAATTAAAATTAAATACTAGAAAATCAATTGAAATAATTAATGAAAAGCAGTATCATATACGGAGAATAAAAAAAATCATATATAATCTACAAAAAATTAAACAATTGAAGAATAAAAAATTATATCTTGAAGATTTACATTATAGATTATCATTCATTGAAGAGTCGGAAGAGTTAGATTTAAATAAGTTAACTATGGTAAATGGGCATGGTGATTATTCTATAACTCAATTATTAACATCAAATAAAGAAATTACGGCAGTTATTGACATGACTGAGGTTTCGAGAGTTCCCGCTATTTGGGAACTTATGCGTTTCTATTTAAATTCTGCTCCAAATTCTGAAACAGGGATTCCCGATTTTGATGAATTTTTATTCTATTTAAATTATTATTCGGAGAAAATACCTTTAAATAGTTATGATTATGAAAAAATGTTTATTATTAATCAATTATATATGTGTCAAGCCTTATCAGTCTATGAAAATTTGATTAAATCAGCTAATCCTAAATTTGAAGAACGAGCTATTCTTCGTGCAAAAAAAATTGAATGTTTTTCTAAAATGGAAAAGTACTTTACGATAAAATTTAAGGGTGGAAATTAATTTTTGGAACATACAGAAGTATATATACTCCAAGTAGAAAAATATTCAGATTTAAGAGTGAAAGATTTCCATCAAGACATATGTGAGTGCAGAATGAGATATTGTCTTAAGTATAGGAATAAAAAAGATATAGTTAATTCAATGATTGCTTCAGTCCTAATTAAGTATGCATTGATATCATGTTATGGAATCTCTGGGACTCCTTGCATAACTATTAAAAGTAAAGGTTGCCCGGTTATAAAAAAAGAAAATATATTTGTGAGCATTTCACATTGTGAAGATACAATTGCAGTTGCACTATGCAAAAATAAAATTGGTATAGATATTGAGTCAATATTTAAAGTCACAGACGAAATTATTACTGAATTTATGACAAAATCAGAACTTGAATCGTATTTTTCATCTGATATTAAGCCTATTTTTAGAACATTAATTTGGACGAAAAAAGAAAGTTACAGTAAATTTTTGGGAGTAGGTTTTTATAAAAATCCAAAAGAAATAAATATTTCTTCTTTAAACAAATCAAATTTTTTCTCTACTTTAAAAAACGAAAAAATTTTAACTGTTTATGCAAGTTTACCTATTAAAATAAGAACAGTTAGATTAGATGAAATATTAAAATTTATGGACAAAAGGAGAGGACCTAATGAATAATTATGTATTTCAAAATATCGAATTAGTGATTTTTGATATGGATGGAACTATTTTTGATACTGAAAGATTGGGATTTAAAGGTTGGCAACATGCATTTGCTTATTTTGATTATGATGTACCTATTGAGATTTTAAAGAAGAAAATAGGACTTAATTCAAAAGATTCTAAAAATTTAATCCAACAATACATGGGTAGTGATTTTGACTATACTTCAATAAAAGAAGAAAAACGTAATTTTGTACGTAATTATATAGACATTAATGGTACTCCCATAAAAAGTGGTATAATATCTGTGTTAGATTTATTAGATTTACTAGGTATAAAAAAAGCTATTGCAACCTCTAGAGGACACACGATGGCCAATTATTATATTGATAAATCAAATTTACGAGATAGATTTGATCTAATTGTTACAGGTGATATGGTTAATAAAGGGAAGCCGAATCCTGATATTTTTCTTAAGACTTCGGAAATATTAAATGTTTCTAATGATAAGTGTCTTGTTATTGAAGATTCACCGAATGGAATTGAAGCTGGGAAAAGAGCGTGTATGACAACGATTATGATTCCAGATTTAATTAAACCTAACTCTATACTGATGAAGAAAGTTGATTATTTGTTTGATTCATTGAATGATTTATTGTGAAAATAGGAAGGAGCTGAATTTATGACTGCATTTATATGGGATTTAGATGGAACATTAATTAATTCTTACGATATTATTTTAACGTCATTAGAAGAAACATTTATTTTTTATAATATACCATTTGATTATGAATTCGCAAAAAAAACCATCATTAATGAATCTGTGGTAAGTTTTTTAAAAAAAATTTCCAGTGATTTTGATATTCCTTACGAAATTTTAAAAAATTATTTTTCAGAAAAATCAAAAGAAAAGAATGACAAAGTAACTTTAATGGAAGGAGCTTTGGATATCTTACGTTGGACAGAAATTAAAGGTATAGTTAACTTCATATATACGCATAAAAGCGATAATGCTTTGGAACTTATTGAAAAACTAGGAATAAGAGAATATTTTACTGAGATAGTGACAAGTTCAAATAAATTTTTGAGAAAACCTAATCCAGAAGGTTTAAATTATTTGATAGATAAGTATCATCTATCTCTAGAAAATACGTACTATATAGGAGATCGAAGTCTTGATGTAGAAGTAGCAAATAATACTGGAATTATTAGTTTTAATTTAACTCAACCTGACTCAAAGTCAAATAAAAATATTTCAAAACTTACGGATATTATAAAAATAACTAGAAATGATTTTACTTTCTAAGTTATAAAGACTAAGCTTAAATAAGAGAAGCTAAAATTTTGCATTGTATCTAATTTTTATTCCTTTAATTTAAAAAGAAATTCATTTATGTTTTTAGAGGTTTAGGGAACTTGTTGCAAAATCAAATTGGCATTAGCTGATATTTTTCATTCTAACAAATGACAATAGGGTATACTTTATTGTCATTTGGTTTTAATCCCATTTATAGAACTTTCTAGAGTGTAGTATGGGTGGTCATTAGAAAAAATTATTTATTGAATTAAAATCAACCAATAGGGTGTAATCTATTGATTGATTCAACCTAAGTAGTTTATGTAGGTTTTCGTGCCACCATTAAAGTGCGCCATACTAAAATTACTAGTCACAATAAAAAAGGGGTAGTCAATAACTTATAAGTTGTTGACTACCCTTTTTTTTATTGGTATCATTGACTTGCGGGATGGTCAGATACTCTATTCTGTATGTTTTTGGAAATGGAGGGGGAAAATTGACAATTTATGGGTATGCGAGAGTTTCAACTCTTGGCCAAGAATTAAAAGAACAAAAATCATTGCTTAAGAAAAATGGTGCTGAACTAATATTTGCAGAAAAAATGTCTGCCACAAATCGAAGTGGGAGAAATGAACTTAAAAAATTGTTGGAATTAATTAAACCAGGTGATATAGTTCTAGTTAAGAAAATAGATCGTTTAGCAAGAAGTATCAGAGACCTAAGAATGATTGTAGATGAAATAATTGAAAAAGGTTCTTCCGTAATTTTTATTGAAGACAAAATGGAATTTAATGGTTCTGAAAAATCCAGTCCATTGCAAACTATGATGTTAAATATGCTAGGATCATTTGCGGAGTTTGAACGTGATCTAATTGTAACTAGAACACAAGAGGGAAAGGCATACGCTAAAAAGACCAATAAGAGCTATCGGGAAGGACGTCCAAAGGCAACACTCACAACCAGAAAAATGGAAGCCTATGAAAAATTAATGTCTGGTAAGAGTTATAAAGAAGTGGCTAAAGAGACCGAGTTTAGTAAAAGTACGTTGCAAAGAATCAAACGGCAGGTGCAAGAAAATAAAAATGAAGCTAGTACCTCAATAGCTCATATGGAGGAGTAAATTTTATGATTTTATCTAGTATTACTACACTTTTAGGACATAATCTAATACAATTACATGATGGATTTATAGATTTAGGAGTAGAAAAATGGAGTGAGTGGGAAACTAAATTCAATAAAAATTTCAAATTATATTTTGAAAAGGCAATAAATTCATATGAAAAAGTTCCGACAGTTTTAAGTGACAAAAAAATGCCTTTGCAACAAATATACCAAGAAACGTATTTGGAATATAAAGATAATGAAGAAATAGAACAATATATACTAACTACATCGTTAAAACCACTTTTATCAATTAGTTCGAAAGCGTGGATATCAGGATTTGGTGGGATTGGAAAATCAACGATGTTAAAATATTTCCTGCTATCTTCCCTGCAAAAAGGGGAGTTTCATGAGAATAAGATCCCTATTTATATTGAATTGAGAAAATATAATTTGGAAAAAAAGGATAACATGAGAAGAAATTTTTTAAAATTTATCTATGATGAAATGTGTGTGCTAGGATTTGATATCGAATATAAATATTTTGAATTTATGGCCAAAAAAGGACGATTTGTATTTCTTTTAGATGCTTTTGATGAAATATCATCTGAGTATTTCGATATAGCGATTCATGAAATAAATGACTTGATATGTAAAAATGATAAAAATAATTTTGTAGTTACTAGCAGAGCTATGCCAGAAATAGGATATTTAGAAACTATACCAGGATTAGAAAAATACCGAACAACAGGATTAAATAAAGAACAAGCAATTTGTTTAATTTCTAAAATTGACATTTATACTGATGAGCAAAATGAAGAGTTTAGAAGCTTATTAGATGAGTCTTTATTTAATTCATTTAAAAGTTTGGCTTCCAATCCTATATTGTTATTATTGATGTTTAGAACATTTCAAAAAACAACAGAGTTCCCTAAAGTAAAAGCTCAATTTTTATTAAAGGTATATGATATTTTGTATCAAGAACATGATGCTATAAAGTTAGGTAAGTACTCTAGAGATTTTCATACTCCATTTTCAGATTCAGAGCTATTGAATTTATTTTCAAGAATTTGTTTCCATACCTACTTTAAATACAAAGGAGAAAAAAAAGGGTTTACAAAGTATGAAATGAAAGAAATCATCAAAAAATCCTTATTATTGAGTAATGGACAAGTAACATCAGACTCCGTTTTGTACGATCTTTCGGTATGTTTATGTGTTATGTATCAAGAAGGGGATAATTGGTATTTTGTTCATAATATTTTTCAAGAGTTTTATGCTGCTTACTTTTTATATGAAGTTGTTAGTGACGAAAAAAAACGGATTTTTTTTAAAAAATTAATTCTAAATGATAATAGTAATAATTGGAGAACATTAATTACTACATTAGATTATTTTGATGAATTAGATGAAACCTTGGATAAAGTAAAATTAAAAAAAGAAGTTATAGTACCTATTCTAGATGAAATAGAGATGGAACCAACATTTAAAGATTATATAACAGAGTTAGATAGAAAATATAGATTTGAAATCAGAAAAAAAGAAAATTCTACTTCTTTTTTTATAAGATGTATGTTGTTTCCTTATCCCACAGAAACCGGAGAAACCAATAGATCTATTTTTATCTACTATGTCTTTAGGAAATTTACAAACTATAAAAATGTTAAATACAGACCTGAGTTGCATCAAATTAATAATGATAAAAAATTAGAGTTGATCGCCTCTGAAATGATGAAAGTTACTTTGGGTTCTAATATTGAGATGCGTGAGATTTATAAAGAACGTTTTGAAGAGTTTAAAAGTCGGGAAGACGTAGGTTCTTTTGGAGTAGGGGTTAATCTTGAACAAATAAAAATATCTAATATTTTAAACGATATATTTATGAGTTCTATGATAAAGTACAGGATGGATATGTTAGATAACTTATCTGAAGATATTAAAAAAGAATTAAAAACAATAGAAGAACAAGAAGATTTATTTTTAGACGATTTATAAAAAGTTATTTAACTGTTAGGAAGACATAATCCACCTTTTACCAAGTACCATGTCCCGTAAGTGTTACAGCCTGATAGATTGTGAAAACGAAATGGTCTAGTTGACTGGCTCTATTGAAAGGCTGTTAATCGGCTCTTTTGAATGAACAAGAGATTGTGAAAATTAAAGCTTTAGACAGAATAAATGACGCTGTTTTCCAAAATAAAATAGCGACGAATGAAGATTAATATTCTTTAATCATTCGCATTTACACCGCAACTTTTCGTAAAGATGTTCCATTGAACCCGTTTCGGGGGTTATGCAAAAATAACCAAATAAAAAATAAACTATTATAGCTAATAGTTTATTTTTTTGTAGTTTTTTATACGTATGGAACATTTCCAAAGGGTGTAACAATTGGGAATTGTGTTGCGTTAGATATTAGAATAGTCTCTTCGAGAGTCAATGTACTAACCTCCTATTCTTTATAAGTAAATTGATTTTTTAATACTAATTTATATCTTAATAATACGAAATATTGTATGATTAATCAAGAGGGTAAAATATAAAAAAGAAAGGAATTAAAAAATGACTACAAAAATAGGGGAAGAAGTTAAGAGCAAATGTTTAAAACGTGGATTAACTCAAAAAGAGTTGGCTGAAAATATCTGTACGCAGGCAACCATTAGTAATTTAGAAAATGGGGCAAGTGTACCAACGATTTCAATTTTACTAAAGTTAGCAGAAAGACTAAATATTGAGTTCAATAGCATTTATGACTATGCTTTAGATGCGGAACATAAAAATAATCCAGTATTTAAAGAAGTTAGAGAACTTTGTAGTAAAGTTAAGCACAAAGAAGCCTTTGAATTACTTGAATCAAGTATAAAAAAAGACGAATTAGAAACGATTTATGACTGGAAACTTTATTATTACTTTATGGGAATTACTAGCTTAATGGGGAAAGAAAGTCCGACAGACGCGATTTATTATTTTAATCAAGTGCTGGATAGTGAATTAGAAAAAAGTATAGATTTTTTAGATGTTTCAGCCACCAATGGAATTGGAATAGCTTATGATTTGCAAAATGAGAGCGATAAAGCATTAACTTATTTTGAACGTTCATTAGAGCAATTAGATGAATTGTTTACGTTGATCGATACAATAAATGAAAGTCCTGAAATTGCAAAGATTTATTACAATACAGCCAAATTCTATTCTAAAATTGATGAGTACAGTAAGAGCATGAACTTATGTAATTTAGGGATTAGATTATTGAAAAATGAAGGTTTAGCATACTACTTAGATTTTTTAACGTATGAAAAGGCCTTTAATTTAATGAAGCTTGGAAAAAAAGATGAAGCGATAAAATCTTATTTACATGCACTGGCATTTGCAGATTTCAATGGGAATCAAGTTGTTATAGATATAATCAAAAAAGACGCTATAGGGTTTGATATTGGAAAAGAGTTGTTTTAAAATTTTATTCATTTCCGATTTATTTATAATAATCTGGAGGAAAAAAACATCTAATCAAGAAAAAAGGTAAGACTAATAATAAAAATGTAGTTATATCAGTGTTTTACTTTTTATTGTTCGGATTCCTATGGAACTTTCTAATCTGTTGCTACAGGAGCCCCATACACTAAAAGAAAGAAAACTAAGGTGGTTAAGAAATGAGTCAAAATAATATTGAGCTGGTAGGTAAGATAGATTCTATAAATTTTTATACAAAGATTTACAAGAAGGCTTGTAATTCTTTATGGGTAATTAGACCGACATTTCTATATATTTTGACAGTTGGACTGAGTTTATGTATAATGAGCTTTTTTATATTTATTAACAATATACTTACAACTACTATGAATACTGTCGTTATCAAAAGACTTCTTGCATTATTTATTAGTGGGCTACTATTATTTATTCCTTCAATGATAGTTCTTTTTAAAAATAGAAAAAGTGGCAGCAGAAGTAAGAAATATATAGCATTTTTGAAAGATTTAAAATCAGAAAGAAGCTTGGATAATGAGGATATTGATAAACTTTTAGAAGATGTTGCAAACCTAAAAATTAGCTATAAAAATGAAAGGGATACAATTGGAAAGATTCTATTGTCGATTATGAAGCTATTTCTATTTCCCATTACTGCTGCAATTTTCACTGGACTTATAAGCAATTTATATTTCTTAGGGTATGTATTAGCATTTCTTTGTACTTTAATTGTATCGATGGTTTTGGTAATGTGGACTGATTTTAAATCTTTCCAAAGTTTAAAATATTTAGGAATTAAGAATAGTTATCTATTGCTATCGGTTGAACGAGAACTTAGATACATGAAAAAATTATAATGCTTTTGATCAAAGGAACATTTGAATGTATAAATAGAAAAAAGGTAATGGAATCGGGGTCAATGGAACATCTTTACGAAAAGTTGCGGTATAAAAACGAAAGCTAGGTTGGATTAACAACTTAGCTTTCGTTTTTTATATCTTCTATTTTTTTCAATTTCATTTTATTTATTTCTCGATAAAGCGTTCCTTGAGAAATAGTGGTAGATTCAAGAATTTCTTTAATCGAATAATCTCCACTGTCATACATTCTCATTGCTAAATTCAATTTTTCTTGAGGAATTTTTGGTCTTCCAATATTTACGCCACGTCTCCTGCTTGCAGTTATTCCTTCTTTTACACGCTCGGCTAATAAATTCCTCTCTAATTCAGCAATCACACTCATCATCTGGAGCATTGCTTTTCCGGTAGGCGTAGAAGTATCCATATTTTCTTTCAACGAAATGAATTCTACCTTTTCTTTTTCTAAGTGCTGAAGAAGAGTCAATATATCCAAAGTATTTCTACCAAGTCGAGAAATACTTTCTACAACTACTGTATCATTTGTCCGGATTATTTTTAACAGTTCTTCAATTCCTGGCCGTGACTTTTTTGTTCCAGTATATTTTTCTTTAATAATTTTTTCAACTCCATATTTTTTTAACTGATCTAATTGTCGATCTAGATGTTGCTCATCTTTTGACACTCTTGCGTATCCTATTATCATATAATTCCTCCTGATGCTCTTTTACTTTATTATCGGTAAATAACTATATTTTTGCAAGTGTTTCTTGTAAACTTATTTATAACTAGTTTTTGTAACTTAGAAAAGCTAGTTATTCAGTATCGAGTTTCAAAAAATATGAGGTTACAAAAACATTGGTTTTTGGTAACCACTCAGGGGGATTAAAATGGTAGAAATTAAACAATTGAAGGGACACCACAAAGAAGGATTTGGGAAATTTATAAATGAGCCATCTAAAGAACAACTTAATCTCTACTTTTATTTAAATGATTCTGATAAAGAGGTTATTGCAAAAATGAAAAAATCGTCCACAAAATTAGGATTCGCAGTTCAACTAGGAACCGTCAGGTTCCTCGGATGCTTTACATCTGATTTTGAAACACTTCCAATAGTGGTCATTCAGCATTTAGCTGCGCAACTAAATATTGACTACAAGGAATTTTATGGGTACACACGTAAACAAACAATTTGGCAACATATGAAACTTATACAAGACTACTATAACTATGTACTATTTACTGATAATGCAGTAGAAAAATATTTATCTGATTGGTTACTTGATCGGTCATGGTATACAACTGAGACGGATAATATGCTTTTTGATATGCTATTAAAAAAATGTTTGGATGAAAAAATTATTTTACCAGGTTTTTCTACTTTTGAACGCTTTGTATCTAAAATTATTGATTCTTCTGAAAAACAACTCTATAAATTACTTTCTGAGATTCCTGCTACATCAGAGGTAGAACGTTTGTTAGAATTATTTGATTTTGTTGGTGAGCCTATACGTGGTGCAACGCTTAAAATGGATATTTTACGAAGCCCTTTGATTGACGAAAGTCAAAAGGAGCTTATTCGTGGGTTTAATAGACTGATTATGTTCCAATCTTTTCATACAGAAAACTGGGACTTTTCTGTAATTCCTGAAGGGAAATTAAAAAAACTTGCCAGCTATGCTTTCAAAGCAAAAGCTCAAGCTATATAAAGAATGCCACTAAATCGCCAAATAGCTCATTTAGTGGCATTTGTTTATGAACATCAGAAAAAAGCAATGGATGAACAACTTTTAGCACTATCAAAATATGTAGATGCTATTTTTAGACGTGCAAAAAATAAAGAAATAAAAGATCGAATGAGAACAATAAAAGATTTAGATCGAGCTGCTCTTACGTTATCAAAAATTGTAGAACTTTTATTTGACGAATCCATTACTAACCAAGAAATTCGAAAAGTTATTTCAGATAAATTTCAAAAAGAAGAAATGGATGCAGCCATTTTTCAAGTTAAGGATATTGTTCGTAACGAACAAGAACCCATTGCAATTAATGAACTTCGCAAAGCATTCAGGAAAATTAAAAAGTTCATCCCCTCTATTCTTTTATCCATTAACTTTGAAGGTAACAATTACGGGGCAGATAGCTTAGTCGTTTGGGAAAAGATAAAAGAAGTTTTTCCAAAACCAATAACACTAGACCATTTTTATGATATTGAACCCTGTTTATCTAAAAAATGGCAATATTATATACATGAAAATCCCACTTCAGTAAATCAGTGCGTGTTAATTGCTGGGCTAGAACTTCTCTTTCAAGGATTAAAAAAGCATGACATATTTGTTACTAATAGTGAAAAATATGCAGACCCAATGAGCTATTTATTGGATGATTCTACGTGGATAGAGCAACGGGAAGTTTTGATTACTCAACTTGACTTACCTTCTTCAGGCACCTTAGCTGTACAAAAATTAAGCGAAGATTTGTCTCTATCTTTTATAGAAACACAATCAAATTGGGATGCATCTAATATGGCAAGGCTTGAAGAAATAAATGGTGAAGTAAAAGTAGTTGTTTCAAATTTGAAAAAGGGAAATGAGCAGCCTAATGAAAAAGAGTTTAAATCACGTGTGCGCCAACTCATGCCTAGCATTGATTTATCCGATTTATTATTGGAAGTAAACCAACGAGTTGGGTTAACTCAATCCTTTAAACATTTAAATGAGAAAGAATCCAGAATGAAACAGTTAGATATTAGTATTTTAGCAGTATTGTTAGCGGAATCATGTAATATTGGATTTTCTCCAGTTCCCAAAAATAATATTGATAGTTTGAAGTATGATAGGCTCACCTATGTAGCTCATCAATACTTACGTATTGATACCTTAACTGCAGCTAATCAAAAAATTATTCATTCACATAAGAAATTGGAACTGGCTCTTGCTTGGGGAAATGGAGAAATGGCGTCTGCAGATGGAATTCGGTATATAACACCGCAAAGATCACTTTACTCTGCTAGTAATCCAAAATACTTTGGCAAAGGCCGAGGAATCACTTTCTATAACTTTGTTTCAGATCATTATATTGGTTTCCATGGAATGGTTGTATCAGGCACGTTAAGAGACTCTCTTTACTTATTAGAGGGACTTCTTAATCAAACCAGCGGATTACAGCCCACTCAGATAATGACAGATACAGCTGGATATAGTGACCTTATTTTTGGATTATTTGGACTACTAGGTTTTCAATTTAGTCCTAGAATTGCGAATAAACATGGTACCAAACTATGGAGAATTGAAAAAAATGCTGATTATGGTTTATTGAATGATGTTACTAAAAGTCGAATTAACACTGATTTAATTGAAGAACATTGGGAAGATATACTTCGAGTAGCAGGTTCCCTGAAATCTGGTAAAGTCAATGCAACTGAACTAACTCGAGCGTTACAACGATCTGGTCAACCAACTTCACTTGGAAAAGCAATTACAGAATATGGAAAGGTTTATAAGACCAAACATCAACTACGCTATCTTTCAGATGAAATTTATGCTCGTCAAATACTTGAACAGCTAAATAAGGGTGAATCACGTCATGCACTTTGCAGAAGTATATTTTACGGAAGAAATGGAAAATTATATCAAACTTATATTGATGGAATGGAGGAGCAGTTAACCTCTTTAAGCGTTGTAACAAATGCAGTAATTTATTGGAATACACTGTATCTTGAAAAAGTATTGGAGCAGATGAAAGTAGAAGGATATGACTGTTCAGAAGAACTTATAGGAAAATTATCTCCACTTTTATTTGAGCATATAAACTTTGTTGGTAAATATTCATTCCAGTATAATCAAGGTCTAGAAGACGGATCATTACGACCATTAAAAACACCTGATTCTCTCTAATGTTCGTGTTTATAAAGATACCGCAACTTTTCGTTCGATTGTTCCAGACAATTTTGGAGCCTTAAAGTCTAAAAAAAATAGAAATGCTGTTAAATCAGCGTTTCTATTTTTTAATAGTCGATTATACCGCAACTTTTCGTTAAGATGTTCCATTGACCCCGTATAAAAGAAATAGTTCTTATCAAATAAGTGAAAAAAAAAGCTTGTATAACAAGGAACCACAAAAATTGTGGTTCCTTGTTATACAAGCTTTAAAGTAAATAATACATTCTCACATATCTTATTGTTACAGTTTTTTAATCTAATTTCTCTGCTAGTCTATCGTCAACTAATTGACGGACAGAGGTCTTTTCAAGAAAAGCTCTTTCTCTTAATACTTCATAATATTGTGTGCTAATTCTAACTGCGGTAGTAATGTTTTCCTCTGATTTCTGATGTTTATTTTTAGATGGTTTAACATTAATATCTTTTTTTACTTGGTCCGAAAAGCCTATTTGTATCATAATTTTTCAATATCCCTTTTTTATAACACCTATAATTGTACCTTGTTGTGTAATAGGCTACAATTATATTATTCACTTTATTACATTTTTAACAATTATACTTTTTATATTGATTAGCCAGCTTCTATTATGAAAATCTGCTTATATAAATTTTAATTTAATAGAATTAATTTCTTACTCTTATTGAATAACGTGTATATACAAAGTAGATACTTTCTGCTACAATGGACAAAAGAGAGGAAGGGATTCTAATGATTCAACTACCAGTTAAACAGTGGGGAAACAGTCAGGCAATCCGTTTACCCAAAAGCCTATTAGAAGCATTGGAAGCAGAAAAAGATGATGACTTAAATGTAGAAGTTATTAATCATTCGATTGTATTAACCAAAGCCGAAAAAGAAGTAACTTTTGAAGAACTTTTCAAAGACTACAACAAAGAAACATTTACAACAGAACTACAAAGTTTTTCTCCTATAGGAAATGAGAAATGGTAAAACAAGGCGATATTGTTAAGATAAATTTAGATCCTAAACAAGGACATGAACAACAAGGATACAGACCCTATATTTGTTTAAGCTATCATGGTGTCAGTGACTATGCTAATATAGCGGTCTTTGCTCCAATATCAAACACAGAACGCAACTATCCTTTATATGTGCCATTACAAGGTACGAAATCTTCAGGAAAAGTTTTGTTAGATCAATTAGTAACCATTGATTACAATGCAAGAAAATATAGTTATGTGGAGACTGTTCCAGAGAAATTGATAGATGAATTATTAGTGAAAGTAAAAGTAATTGTTCAAAAAAATGAAAATATAAAGTAATGTTGACAGTGAAAATTTAAATTTAGCAATGAAGGCTATTAATAGTTAATGCTCAAAAGGACCCTATCGCTTAAACAGCGGTAGAGTCCTTTTTGCTATTATTTATATTGAGTACTTAAGAAAATAACAGCATCTTCAATAATGTCTTGTTGTGTTGCTTTAATTAGAAATTGCGTTTCTAAACACTTTTTTGTTTTTCTTTCTTAAACGTATAATAAACTTGAATTAAAAATATGATACCTGAATAAAAAGTTAGTATAAGTAGCATATTATCTGTAGCTAGATTAAATTGATCATATAAAACGCCTGAAAAGAAATTAGCAAAAATCAATAGCACTAATAAACTTATTGGAACGATTAAATCTACTATTTTAAACTTTAAGGAAAGTTCTTTTCTAAAACTAATCACTTTTATTAAATTTAAAGTAATTAAAATACTTGCAGTAATAAAAACTCCTGAAAACATCCACCAGAATGAATCAAAAAAATGAGTCATCATAAAAGATCCTCCGTTCTTTTGTATTTTAAAATACCTACAAGTATATATTAAGCAATAAACTAACTATGGATCAAGAGAAATCCTTATTTTAAGTGTATTCTTAAAGAATAATTAATATAATATAATATGTGTTTTTTTTAGACGATCATTATTTTAAAATACACGATATTAGATAGTTTCATGTATCATAACTATAGATAAAGTGAATGAGAAATGGGGCTATTTAAATGATAAAAATAATTGACAATCAGAAACTCAAATTACATTACAAAGAGGGATTTGGATCATGGACTTATCACCTTAGACTACCAGGAACAGCTGATAATAAAGGGAGATGGGGACATTTAAAAGTATCTGGTACAATTGACGATTTTGAAGTGAAAAACATTTATTTGGCTCCAAGGAAAGATGAAGATAAGATCATCTCAATCAATAAGGAAATTAGAGACGCGATAGGGAAAAGCGGTGGCGATATAGTAACGGTAATGTTATATTTGCATGATTAATTTACTCAATAAATCCAATCTTCTCTTTTTAGATATGAAACTTACGCTATGATGGGCTTAAAGATTTGGGTAAGTTCTATATTTGATAGAATTTATTTTTATATCGCACACGATGTTTTCCGGAATCTCTTATATAAATTAGTTTATACGATTTTATAGACACTCTTTTATTTCTTCAACAAGTACTAAAATAGAGTTATTAATTGGTACATAAACGTCTAGTGAGGGCATGATATTCACCTCTTATCTGTTATAAGTAATAATGAATAGGAGGTGAATAGTGTAAAATGACTCCTATAGAGTGGACTCTGAAAAATAGATCTCTATAAGGTCCATTTTATTTTGTCCCAGCCTCTTTTGTGGTTAAATTTAAGTTAAATCATTTCAAGTAAATCATTCATGGATTCACTCATTGTAGGGTGAGTATAAATACCGTCTCGTAAACTCTTATATGAAATATTTTCATTAATTGCTAATGCAATTAAGTTGATCATTTCGTGAGCTTCGTAGCTGAAGAAGCTTGCGCCTAATATAAGGTCAGTCTCTGGATCAACTAATATTTTCAAAAAGCCGCTTGTTTCACGCAATACTTGAGCTTTAGGAACAGCAGCAACGGGCATCTTAGCAACTTTATAATTTTTACCAGCTTCAGTTGCTTCTTTTTCATTAAAGCCTACCCGTGCAAATGTTGGATCCACAAATGTTGCTGTAGGATAAACACGACGCGTTTCTAAATTATAGTTGGATTCTTCTCCTAGCAATTGAGGCAAAACAATACGGTAGTCATCCAAAGAAATATAAGTGAATTGTGGTCCACCTTTAACGTCGCCCACTGCCCAAATGTGTTCAACAGAAGATTGCAAGTGCTTGTTTACCTTGATTTCTCCACGAGCGCCGAGCGCCACGCCAGCCTTTTCAATATCTAATTTATTTGTGTTAGGAATACGGCCAGTAGCAACTAAAATTTCATTTAATTCAGCAGATTTTTCTTCGCCGTTTTGTTCAAATGTTAAACGTACACCATTATCCGTATCTTGAACACGTTTAGCTTGAGCGTTAAATTCAATAGTTACCCCTAATTCTTCTAATCTTTCCAAAATAGCTGCTGCGTCATCCTTATCTTCACGTGGCAATAATGAGTCATTGAATTGATAAACGGTTACTTCAGAACCAAATTCAGCAAAATAAGAAGCGAATTCTAATCCAATTGGACCAGCTCCGATAATACCTAGTTTTTTTGGCAGATTTGTTAGCTCTAAAATTTCTTCACTTGTGTGGATGTGTGGACTGTTTTGCTTGTTTTCAAAATCTGGAATAACAGCCGTAGATCCAGTTCCAATAATGATATTAGCAGCCGTAACTTGTAGCGTTTCTGTATCTGTATCCACTAACAAAGTATGGTCATCTTTGAAGTGAGCAAAACCGTCTAAGACTGTTACGTTATCTAAATCAGCAATTTTATGGTAGTTTTTTTTATTTAATTTGGTTACTAATTCAGTTTTATAGTCCATGGCTTGTTTGAAAAACTGGTTGTTAATCTCAGGATTTCGCTCAATGCCAAATTCTGATAATTGATCAATAATTTTTGCACTATGTGTCAACGATTTAGTCGGTAAGCATCCCACATTAATACAAGTTCCACCATACATTTTAGCTGATTTTTCAATCACAGTGACGGTTTTTCCTTTTTTAGCTAAAGCACCTGCTAATGTTTTTCCTGCTTTACCAAATCCAATAATGGCTACGTCTGTAGTGTACTCATTCATATTTTAGTGCCCCTCTCATTTTGTATTGCATATAATTTTACTTCCATATCTTTTAATGTAATAGTTGCTAGTTTTGCTACTGCATCTTTATTCAGCTCATCATAAAGATCATCCATAGCTTCTGACATACCAGACGAAATCATACATTGTTCATTGATATAACCTGAATGCCAAGTATTTTGGATAATTGGGATCTTTATCGCCTCATAAACATTTTTTAAAGTGATAGCTTCTAAATTATCGGTTAGAAAGTATCCGCCATGCACACCTTTTTTTGTTTGAACTAATCCTTTTTTTCGGCATTTTGCCAGAACTCTGCGAACACGAACTGGATTCTTACAAATGTTCTCAGCTAATGCTTCACTGGTAAAAATTGAATTGTTATGACCTAAATAGACCAACCCATGTACTGCAATCGTAAATTCACTCAAAATTATTCACCTTCTTTAAAAAGTAACTTTTAAAGTTACTTTATCTAAATTAAGTATACACCTAAAAGTTATCCAAATCTACAAAGTCTGTTACTTTTAAGCAATTATTTTAATATCTCCTTAGACGAATTGATTAAAGGAGATGACGATAAGATGAAAAGAGAAGTAACTATTGCTAAGATGAATCAATTAATGTTGGTTATTATAGGATCATTTGTTTTAACCCTCATTACTGCATCCTTATTTAAATACTGGGGCGATTTTTCTTTGATTTTGCCAGTTACTTTTATAGTAATCATGGTCAATGCTGCTATTAAACTTCAAAAGATCCAAGATAAAGAAAATCTAAAAACCTATAAAAAAATCTTAGATTATATGGACAATAGAGAAGTAAGAAATGATCCGAAAACACAAAACAGGAAGAGAATGAACTTAGAAAAATCTAGCTTGGCGATAGTAGGAGCTCTTATTGAGTTTTTCTTAATGTATGGCGTACTGTCGGTTTTCTAAATCATCTTAATACATGAAATTGCATAAAGTCGTGTATATAGGATGTTGTTGAATCAAGGTTACTATTAAGTTTATTTTATGTATCTTAAGGAGCAAAACCATAATATAATAAGCTAAATACAAGTTGTCCTAATACTAATAGTCCAACTAGTGCAACGATGTAAAAAGAGATAAAGACTATTTTTAACCCGAGATATTGATCTTGCTGGACTATTTTCTTGATGCCATACCACGCAAAAAGAAGCAGAAGAGGAACAAGCAAGATAAAGTATGAAACATCAACGAATTGACTAAACTCCATAAATCGTTGGAATCCTTCACCTGCAGAGGTCATCAAAAAAATTATTTTATCAAGCCAGAGATAAAGAAATGAGAAATTCAAAAGACACGAGAAAATAGTAATTCCGTAGGTGATATACTTATTTTCATGTCTAACTAAGAAATAAGTTACTCCTATATAAACTAGAGCTAGCATCATAGGGTAGAATGGTTGGTAGGCAAACAATAGAGACACTTCCTTTTCGTTTTTTCATACATGAAATTAGATAGAAATATATATCTTGAACCTTATTCGAATAAGGTTATTTTTTAGTATAAAATACAACATAAGTTCCTTGAATAAGTAATACTAGTGGTTTTCAAGTACGTATTTATTGTTTGTAAAAACATTTTGACACTCGAAATTTCCTGATTATAAAGACATTTGATAGTATATTTCTTCCACTTAAATTATCCTATTGTTAGAAGGAGCAGATAATATGAATCTAAGTAAACAAATAAAAAAATATAGAGCTACATTGGCACTCTCTCAAGAAGAATTATCGGAAAAACTATTTGTCTCACGACAAACCATTTCAAACTGGGAAAATGGACATAGTTATCCTGATATTCATAACTTATTATTACTTAGCGCTCTTTTTGATGTTTCTTTAGATGAGTTAGTAAAAGGAGATGTAGAAACAATGAAAGATTGGGTATCTCATTCAGAAATGGACAAATATACTAAGGTAATGATTGTTTTTATTGTGTTGGCTATGTTATCAATTGGTCCTTCTTTATTACTACCGGGTTATTGGTTTTTTCTTCCCCCATTTATTCTATGGTTAGTAGGAATGTATGGAGCGATAAAAGTTGAGAAAATCAAAAAATCGGAAGATGTCCAAACATATAAAGAAATCATAGCTTTCATGGAAAATAAAGACATTGAAGCTGTAAGAAAAAAAGAAACAAACGAAAGGATAAGCAAGATAAAAGATTAATAGTACTTGTTTTTTGTTTAGTAGCAGGAATTATTGCTTTATTATCTATATGGTTATTCACTATTGTTTAAGCTCTATTGTTTAAGCTCTATTGTTTCGTTGTAAAATTACATTAGTTTATTAGTCCAGATACATGAAATTGTATAAAATCATGTATCCAGAATACTATCTCTATAGGGTTCTTTTTTTCTAAGCCCCTCCGATACATGATTTCGTGGTATACTGAATGAAATCATGTATCGTTTTTTGAAAGGAGAGCCATTTTCAATGACATATAACGTCCAACCTTTAAGAACGCAGCAAGAAATCAACGACTTTTTATTTTGTTTGCGCCGCAATAAGAACGCCAAACGCGATGTTTTTCTGTTTTTGATCGGTATTAATAGCGGTTTACGCATGTCCGATATCGTGAAACTAAAGAAAAAAGACGTGATTACCTCGAAGAATCCACGCATTGTGGAACAAAAGACCGGGAAAACACGTATTTTATATTTAAGCAGCCTGCAGGAGTTGATCCAAGACTACACCAAAGACTTGAAGCCAGAGGATTATTTGTTTCCTAGCACCACCGGTGGCCATTTAAAGGTCAACACGGTGTACCAGATGTTTCAAAAGGTGGGCGACCTATTGGATCGAGACGATATC
Source organism: Carnobacterium maltaromaticum DSM 20342 (assembly GCF_000744945.1). Lineage (NCBI taxonomy): Bacteria > Bacillati > Bacillota > Bacilli > Lactobacillales > Carnobacteriaceae > Carnobacterium > Carnobacterium maltaromaticum. The sequence continues at coordinate 45,209 of NZ_JQMX01000005.1, read as the reverse complement.
GGCACGCACACGTTGCGCAAGACGTTCGGTTATCATTACTATAAGAAAACCAAAGACGTGGCTACACTCATGGAAATAGTTGGCCATAGCAACGAGAAGATTACGAAACGTTATATTGGAATCAATGAAGATGAAATCAGCGAGACCTTATTTAATTTCAGATTAGGTTTTTAATATTCTTTTAGGTATATTTTTACTAATTCTATAAAAATTCAATTTTAAATACTCCTCTTATATTTTTTTGTTGATATACTATTCTACAAATGATATTATTTGTATGTATAAATCTAATTTAACTTGCTCTTCTTGCTTATGTTTTAGAATGAGAGCTATTTAAATCTGAACAGGCGGTGGACCTCTTCGAGGTACATGCAGCCGGATCACCGATGTGTGATAGCAGAGTAGTGCCAAAAAGGCACACCTGTGGGACAGTAATACTGTCCTATAGGTGTGCCTTTTTTTGTTTTTATTTTTTATTAAGGAGGGGAAATCTAGCTACTAGATTGATATTGTTTATAGAAAGGAAGAGGGAAATGTTGAAATTTTTAAGTAACACACGTTCAGGTCAATTTTTAATGATTGGAATTTTTTTTACGCTTAGTGGTTTTGTTTTGAATTCATTAGGAGGCTTCTATAGTCAATTTTCTTTTTACTTTGCCATTTTCTTTTTAGGCTTCTTTTCAGCAAAAAAAGCCCTTGTAGAAACAATTCATTCTAAAGCTCCAAATGTTGATTTGCTTATGATTTTAGCGGCTTTAGGTGCATGCTTAATCAGTTATGAATCAGAAGGAGCTATACTATTACTAATTTTTGCGGGATCAGAAGCTCTAGAATCATATGCTACTAATAAATCAAAAAGTGCTATTTCTGAATTAATGTCCCATGTTCCAGCTGTAGCTCAATTATTTAAAGAGAATGGTGAAGTTGTTGAGGTGCCTACTAACACCTTAAAAGTTGGTGATACCGTAGTAATTTCAAAAGGAGTTCAAATACCTATCGATGGGTATACGGATCGGAAAACACAAATCAATGAAGCAAGTCTTACTGGAGAATCATTACCTGTTGAAAAGGAAAACGGAGATGAAGTCTTTTCTGGGACTTTCAATGAAGGGAATGCATTTCATCTTAAAGTGAATAAAACGAGTGATCAAACTGTTTTTTCAAATATTATTCGCATGGTGGAAGAAGCACAAAAAAGACCCTCAAAAATCTCAAAAATTATTGATCGATTTGAAACAAAATATGTAATTGCTGTTTTAATTATAGTACCCATTTTTATTGTTACCCTCTATACTATTAATGGATTTAGCTTTCAAGAAGCCTTTTACCGGGGAATGGTTTTACTAACCGTTGCTAGCCCATGTGCTTTGGTCGCTTCTGCTACACCAGCAACTCTCAGTGCCATAAGCAATGGGGCAAAAAATGGGGTACTAGTTAAAGGTGGGGCAGCGATGGAATCTTTGAACACTATGGATATTTTGTATAGTGATAAAACAGGGACATTAACACTTGGCGATTTCACAGTATTAGATTACGAAGTTCCAGATGATGTTCTTAATGAAGTAGTTTATATGGAACAACAATCTAACCATCCTATAGCCAACGCGATTGTTGCAGCTTTCAAAGATAGAACCTTTAAAGACATTGATACTTCAGAACCTGTGGAGGAAATAGCTGGATCCGGTGTTAAAAAAGGAGCAATCACAATAGGAAAACCCAGTGCTTTTAACGGTTACCTCGATAAAAATCATTATCTTGATAAAATAGCCGAGGAAAATACAACTATTATTGTGGTAAAAGACAATGGAATTGTTGGTTACGTATCTCTTTCCGACCAAGTACGTTATGAAGCAATAGAAGCGGTATCGGGTTTTCAAAAAGAAGGTATTCAAGTTGTTCTATTAACGGGTGACAACGAAAGAGTAGCTGCGAAAGTAGCCAAAGAAGTCAAAGTAAATGATTATGTAGCAAACTGTCTTCCAGAAGATAAAATCAATTATATTTTAAAAAGCCAACGAAATAAAAAGGTAGTCGGCATGGTTGGAGATGGAATCAATGACGCACCAGCATTAGCAAATGCTGATATTGGTATCGCTATGGGTAGCGGCTCATCCGTGGCAATAGAATCAGCTGATGTGGTAATCGTAAAAAATGATTTAGCAAAACTACTTTATAGTTATAAACTAAGTAGTCGATTAAACCGTATCATTAAGCAAAATATTATTTTTTCAATCAGCGTCATTGTCATACTGATTTTTTTGAATCTTTTAGGCTATCTAGATTTACCAGTAGGAGTTGTCTTTCATGAAGGTTCAACAATTTTGGTTATCTTGAACGGGCTACGTTTATTGCAAAAGGAGAAAAAAGTGTAGCCTCAATGTAATTAAATAAAAGACAAGTTGATACTAAAACAGAGTGAGAAAACGGGGATCTAGGAATCAATCTTAATTTCCTCCTTTTCTTACTCTATTTTTTATAAAAAAATAAACTTTTCAATAACAAACTTCTCTAGAAAAAAGGAGCTTTTAATTCTTTAATTGTTTGCTTTCGGTATAAAATTCTTTGTATGCCATGTAACTAGCCATAACAGATGCAATACTTGTTGTAGAAAGCAACATAAAGGTAACCATAATCTGGTACTTTATTGCATGTGTTGGATCTACACCAGCAAACATTAATCCTGACATCATTCCGGGTAAACTAACGATTCCTATTGTTTTTGCAGACTCTATGGTAGGCAACATACCTGAGCGAATACTGTCACGTACGATTGTAATAGAGGCTTGTTTTAAATTTGCTCCTAGAGCTAACTTTTCTAATACTTGTTGACGTTGGTCTTTAAATTTTGCATTTAAGTTTCGATAACAAATTCCAATCGCAATCATTGAATTACTAGCAATCATTCCTGATATTGGAATCACCTGCGAAGGAATGAATAAAACAGCTCCCGATAGAAGGAGCACTACTAAAGTCAAACTAGTTGCTGTTAATATAGCAATAAACGATATTTTAAATGCATTTGATATGCCATTGCTTTTCTTACCAGCATTAAAAGAGGCGTTAAAAATAATGACTAAAACAAGTGCTAATGTCACAATAATATTATTTAAATTAAAAACGTAGCCCAACAAAAAACCAACTGCAACTAATTGAATAACTGCTCGAACCACACCGATTAAAATATCTTTACCTAATCCTAATTTTTCTTTATAAACAACAATAAGTGCTATTCCAACCAAAGCTGTTGCAAATAATAAAGATGCATTATTAATAGCTAAGTTCATTTAGGTTCCTCCATTTCTCCATTAACTAAGTGGACAATACGATTTGAAGATTGAATCTCTACTGTATTATGTGTGACCCATACTATCGTAATGCCTTGCTCTTGATTTAGATTACGGATCAAGGAACGAATAATAGTCTGATTTTCTTCATCCAATGCGCTTGTCACTTCATCTAGCAATAGAACCTTAGGCATAAACAATATATTACGAATTAACGCTACTCTTTGCTTTTCACCGCCAGATAATGCATGGACTGATTTAGTTAGGTACTCTTTTCCTAAACCAACGCTTTTTAAAGCAGATAAGGCCTTTTTTTCATTAAAAGGCTGATTTCTAATATCATAAGGAAACGTTAAATTATCTTTTACTGTTTCTCCAAAAAGAGTCGCCGTTTGAAAACAGTAGGATACTTCTTTTCGGTAATCAGTCGGTTCATATTCTTCAACTGGTTTATTTTGATAACATAATTTGCCTTCGGTGGGCGATAACATTGAGGCAATAATTTTTAATAATGTACTTTTACCACTACCAGATGGACCTGTAATCGTTAAAAAATCTCCTTTTTCAATAGTTAGAGTGATACCTTTTAAAATAGTTTTACCATCTACCTCGAATTCTAAATTTGTTGTTTTTAATAATGGTGCCTCCATATATTTACCTCCTCAAATCGTTCATATGTAGGTTTATTTCAAAAAAATAAAAAAGAACCCAAAAATAAAAGTAGAACTCAAATTTTTGGGCTTAAATCATTATTTTTTCAGTAATTTTTTTTAATGTTCGTTTGGATCATTTTTTGCATCTTCATGGGTTGGATGAACGGTTCCTTCAATATGATCAGGTCCAGCATAAATGGTATATAACTTTAAGGGAGTATCTCCAGTGTTTTTGATATTATGCCACATATCTGCTGGAACAAAAACTGCCTCATCTTCAGAAACGGATTGTTCAAAATTCAAGTTGTCTTCGGACGGTCCCATAAGGCATAATCCTTGCCCTTCTTCGATACGAATAAATTGATCGATTCCTTTATGCACTTCTAAACCAATATCATCGTTCGGTTGAATAGTCATTACCGTTACTTGTAATTTTTCTCCTGTCCATATTGTTGTCCGATAATTATCGTTTTGCACAGTAGCCTCTTCAATATTGACTACATAAGGTTTTTTGCCATGATCTTTAAAATCAATACTCATTATCCTAATCCCTCCGTTTTTATACTAATTATTTAATAATATTTATTACAATCTAATTTTATCTTATCATTATCTAAAAAGCAAGTATTTTAAATCCTATTTTAACATTTACTTAACATAATCACCCATTAAACCAAGTAGCTCCGTCGCTCATGTTGTGACGGAGCTACTTGGATTACCACCAGTTATATAATTATGAAAAGTCACGCGCATTACTGATTTCCTTGTATAACCGTACTTCTTCTCGTTCTAGATCTTCTCCAATAGGATTAATAATGAATGTGGAATACCTATGTTCAAGCTGATTCATCAACGAAACTAACGTTTCATTTTTTCTTCTTTTAGGTAAAAATAAAGCTTTTTGATAAGACTCTGCAATTAAATCTAAGTCTGTCTGAGTCATTTTCATCCCTGCTTTCTTATAAGTTGTTACTTATTTTATTGACCTACATAAAAAATATTTAAAGTCACTAGTTTTTTTTATTTTTTATTTTTTCTGGATAGGATTTTTTCTTTTTTTGTTCTGAACCTATTAATTTTATTTCTTCTACTACTTATTCTTAATTATATAGCTAAACTAAAAAATTAAACATTAAAAAAATTATCAAGTTGCAGAATAAGTTTTCCAGTGAGTTATAACGCCCAACCCATAGTTCTTACTACTCTTTTGTTTTTTTATTTTATAAAGTGTTTTCTCTAAAAGATATTGCATCATTTCCAGCAACTATAATATGATCTAACACTTCTATTCCTAGCAATTCTCCTGCTGCAAAAAATCTATCTGTAAGCTCATAATCTTCAATTGATGGATCAGTATTTCCACTAGGGTGATTATGATAAATCAGTATTCTTGCTGCATTATTCAACAAAGCACTTCTGAATATTTCTCTTGGGTGCGCTATGCTGCTATCTAGTGATCCACTAAACACTTTGTGAATAGCATTGATTTTATTTTTAGTATTTAGTGCAACTAAAAGTAACACTTCTTGAGCTTCGTCTCCTATTTCGTCAATTCCTATTTGTTTAGCTATCGTAGTACTAGTAATCATTGTATTGTATTCAACTGGTCTTTCTACAACAGTTTGTTTTACTCTCACCACTTCTTTTATTAATTGTACTGATTTTTTCCCCTCTATCTCTTTTACTGTTTTCATTTTGTACCTCCCTTTTCTTTGTTGTATTAAAAGTACGCTTTTAATATTCAAATCATTTTTTTATATCACTTATTGTAATTAGGGAAAAAGAACCGTTTACTGCTAAAACAGTAAATGGTTCTTTTACAAATTGTTTTAAATAAGATAAAAAATCAATAAAGCTAATTGGATAGGCATATACATGTTTTTTACCTACATATCTTTTGTTATTTACACTTACCGATCTGCCAATATACTAATTGATATTATTTAAATCACCAATCAGTTCATTTAGTACTTCATATTCTACTTCTGAAATAGTCATTTTTTCTACATTGTTATCTAGTATTGTATGTAAAGAATCTATATGGTCTTGCAAGGTATTCGCATTATAATTGTTATATATCATTTCTTTTAATACATCGAACACTATAAACATCTCCTAAAACACTCATAGTAAATAAGATTTTGTATTATTATACCATCATATTACAATATATTGTCTTTGATTTTTTTATCTTTTTTAATGGATAACCAACATACATTTTCATTACGGTTGTATATTTTGTTCATATCCTTGGTTCTATTAAATTTATATAATAATGTATGGATTCTTCTGAAATCATTTCTAATGAGCTTTCTGATAATCCCCAGATAGTTTCTTGTAACTCACTTAATGGTATTTTGTTCTCCTTATAATCCTGAATTATTTCTTGTATTGTTGTCATATTATCACTATCCTTTATGTCCGCCTACCATACGACTTCTCTGAATGGCAGTACCGCCTTTTGTTAAACTACTTGCATGTACAATTGCATTAAACCTGCATTCCCGAATTGTGTAACGATAATCACTCGAAAAACCGCTATAACGATTGATATATAGCGGTTTTTTTGTAGACTTATAACTCGTTATATAATATAATGTATAACGAGGAGTGTTGATATGGCAGTTATTTTTCAGACAAACAAGAAAACGGGCATTACTTATGCCTATCAGAATGAACCCTACTGGGATAAGGAAAAGCAACAATCACGCGCTAAGAGGACACTGATTGGAAAAGTCGATCCGGTTACAGGTGAAATCGTCCCAACACGTTCGTACAAAAAGAAACCGGCCCCGACTTCATCGGAAGTTAAGCCAGGGCCGATTCCAATGACACAAGTCCGAAGAATCTTCTATGGGGCAGGTTATCTGCTCGATCAAATTGGCAAGCAGACAGGCGTATACGCGGACCTTAAGGCCATCTTCCCGGAGCATTATAAGCAAATTCTGTCGATCGCCTATTACTTGATTCTCGAAGAGAATAACGCCTTGAGTCGTTTTTCCCATTGGCAAAAACTGCATCATCACCCGTATTGCCAGGATATTCCTTCACAACGAAGCAGCGACCTATTCCAAGCAATCGATGAGGAAGGCCGGATGGCCTTCTTTCAGAAACAAGGCAACCGCCGGATGGAAAAGGAGTATTGGGCATTTGACACTACGTCGATATCGAGTTACTCAGAGGTCTTATCGCAAGTGAAGAAGGGACGAAACAAGGAACACGACCGCTTGCCACAAATCAACTTGGCACTCTTGTTTGGGGCGCAATCCGGACTGCCCTTTTATTACCGCAAGCTCTCCGGAAATATCACCGATGTTAAAACGGTTCGGCAACTCATGAAGGAATTTGATGTAATGGGCTACAAAAAGGTCAACGTGATATTTGATCGAGGTTTTTACAGCAAGGATAATATCAACGCCTTGTATAAACACCACCAGAAATTCGTGATAGGAGTGCAACTCAAACTCAAATATGTCAAGGGTGTGTTGGAAGCGGAACGTGAGAACTTGAAACTTTGGTCAAACTTCGAAACACAGTTCACCACCTACGGTGTATGTCGCACAATAAACTGGGAATACGAACAGGAACGTCCGTATAAAGGTGATGTGATAAAATTGGAAAAGCGCGCGTATCTGCATCTGTTCTACAATCCTGAAAAAGCGATTAAAGATCAGGTAGACATGAACGACTATCTGACAGCCCTTCACCAAGATCTGAAGGAAAATACACTAAAAGATTATCGTATGAAAGATTATGATAAGTACTTCGAAGTTACTGAGACACCTAAACGAGGGAAGAAAATCACGCCTAAAGAAGAGGCGATGCGCAATGCGGTTAGAAATTATGGTTACTTCGCCTTGCTTTCTAATGAGGTCAATGATCCGTTTGAAGCGTTGTCTCTTTATCGCAGCAAGGATGTTGTTGAAAAAGCCTTCGGCAATTTAAAAGAGCGCCTCAACTTCAGAAGAATGCAAGTTTCATCCGAATTGTCCCTGAATGGGAAGCTTTTTGTGGAATTCATCGCCTTAATCTACTTATCCTACGTGAAAAAGAAGATGCAGGATGCCGAGCTATTTAACCAATGGACCCTTCAAGGTGTACTGGACGAACTGGACATGATTGAATTATTTGAGGCCCCCGGGCACGGTCGCGTGTTGGGAGAGGTTACGACGAAGCAGAAGGAATTATACGAGGCGTTAGGCGTTGCCCTTCCCTCGTTATAAATTCCGGGAATTCAGGTTGTAAAATATTATGAATTTCATTTTTGCATTGGGTGATGCGTTCGGTATAGGCTTTCCGACGTCTTGTCAGAAGCCGCAATTGATGAACTTCTTCGCAAGGGATGTAGGATGGCTGGATCAGACCACATCTACCAAGTTGGGCAATCCATTCCGCATCATTCATATCCGTCTTCCGGCCAGGAAGATTTTTAATGTGTTGCGGATTCGCCAGTATCAACGTTAGATTACTGTCATAAAAAATATTAAATATGGGAATCCAATATTGCCCAGTACTTTCGAAAAAAACATGCGTTACGTTCTGAGATTGAATCCACGTCAATGCTTCTCGTAGTTTCTTTGTTGTTGTACCAAAGGTACGAGGCTGCTTTTTTGGTTTGTTCGTGTCTAACGGGCCGTCAAGGATACAACAAACAATGGATTTTTGATGCACATCGATACCACAACAGGTTTCAACCATAACTTCCATGGAAATCCCTCCTATAAAAAAATGAGAAGATAACGGATTTCATCGAAATAGATCTGTAATTTTGTTTCCATACTCATAGGTATATTCGGTTTTTCTCAACAAGATGAAATCATTCAGTTTTTTGTACGGGTTCGGCAAAACTCCGTTAAAGAGGTTGAATTTGTGTTACCTTCGATTAAATTATAAGCGGCAACTTATTTTCTGTCATGGATTTGTTCGCGAAGCGAACTTAAAGTTTTTTGTGCATTTCGGGCTTTCATTACCCGAAATATGCAAACATCTTTCGGGTAATGAAAGCGGTCAACGAAGCTGTTTGAAGGAAACCTTCATGTACAATTTGATGAAAGGAGCTAAAAAACAACGATCCGCGAAAAATCGTTGTTTTTGTTATCTAATCTACTTTCAACTGAGGGGATATATTGGATTGGAAAACGAAAGACTTATATCAGGAGGAAATTTGGATTTTTTTTATTTCAATCAAGTTATTAGTGAATCAAACATACTCAAGCTAATATCGTACAGAGATTGGGAAGTCCATCATATCCAAGTTCAATTTATAAAGGTTGTAAGGAAACGGTCAGGTTAGCAAATAATTCTAGTATATTTTTCAATGTCTTTTTTTTCTTTATCCGTTATTTTTTCGTCTGTAATCAAGGCTGTTATTTCATCGAGATTGTAAAACTTATAAAAATCCTCTTTGTCTATTTTGCTTGAGTCGGCGACAATATATTTTTCCCTGGCATTGTTCAACACAATTTCTTGAGTAGTGCCTTCTTCTTCATTTGCAGTATATATTTCATTCCTGCTTATTCCGTTTGTTCCGATAAAAGCTTTTGAAATTCTCATCTTAGACAGCGCTTGATTGGCGATACTCCCAACAAAAGCTCCTGTTCGGTATCTATAGCTACCGCCTATTAGAATCAAATCATATTTGTTGGAGTTGTTAAATTTATTAAAGACATGGATTGAATTAGTAATGATCCTTGTTGGAAAGTCTTCCATGTAACCGTACACATTCTCGATTGTTGTACTGGGACCTAAAAATATTGTGTCGCCACTTTTAATTAAATTTGCAATTTTTTTTGAAATATATTTTTTTTCTTCTATCATGATTTCTTGCTTCTCAATATTAGACAGTTCTTTGTTGAATGAATTGTCCACAGGTTTTGCTCCACCGTGGATCCGTAGAAGTTTGCCTGCATCCTCCAAAGTTTTTAAATCTCGTCTTACTGTCATTTCTGTAACATTTAGGATGTTTGTTAAATCAGACACCTGAACAATTTCCTTCTGTGACAATAACTCTTGAATAATATTTAAACGTTGTTGTTTTAACACGGGGCTATCTCCTTTGCTTTGTTATGTTCGAAATTGTTCCGATTTATTTCGTTAATACTGTTAATTATAACTTATCACCATTGAAAACGTATGTCAAATAGATAAAAAGGAAGATAGAAATTTGGTTGAATAATATATGTCCAAAAATGTTTGACAATGTTAGTTTGTGATGGTAAATTAGTGCGTGTAAAGAATCAATGTACTAATTATCAGGTTATCGATCAGAAAATGGAGGGGAAGAAAAATGAGTATTGTATTGGGTGCAGATAATGCCGGATTTGAATTAAAAGAATTGTTGAAGAAAGTTATCAAAGAAGAGGGTTTTGAAGTGGTCGATTTGTCTGAAACTCCAGCTGAAGATTTTGTTGATGCCGCTCTTGCAGTTTCGGAAGCAGTCTTAAAGGACGAAGGTAGGACAGGCATTATAATTGATCAATTTGGTGTAGGTTCTTATATGGCAGCAAATAAAATCAAAGGAATGATTGCCGCAAACGTCACGGATGAAAATTCATCAAAAATGACCCGCGAACACAATGGCGCAAAAGCGATTACTATTGGTTCAGGTATAGTGGGAAAAGATTTAGTTGTTAACTTAGTTAAATATTATATCCATGCTGATTACGCAGCTGGCAGGCATCAGGTCCGAGTTGATATGTTAAATAAAATGTTGTGATAACCAAATATATAATATGGAAAATGGAGGAACAAAAATGATTATTTCATTAGGTTGTGACCACATTGTCACGGATGTAAAGATTGCGGTATCAGATTACTTGAAACAACAAGGGCACGAAGTAATTGACGTTGGGACATATGATTTTACCCGTACACATTATCCGATTTTTGGGAAAAAAGTAGCGGAAGCCGTTGTATCAAAAAAAGCTGATTTGGGAATCACGCTTTGCGGCACAGGTGTTGGGATAACAACTGCAGCAGATAAAGTACTAGGTGCTAGAGCTGCATTAGTGAGAGATGTGACTAGTGCAGTTTATGCGAAAAAAGAATTGAACGCAAATGTAATTGGTTTTGGTGGCATGATTGTTGGGAAGAACTTGATTTTTGAAATTATAGACGCTTTTATTCATACCGAGTATGTTGAAACACCTGAAAATAAAAAATTAATTGAAAAAATTAATGCTATTGCACCTGAAAAAGAAACAAATACTGAAATAAACGAACATTTATTCGATGAAGAAATGAAGAAATGGTCTGAAGGATTCTATCACGATTGATCAGTTATTTTGACGTTTTTCCGAAAGAAGTCTCCCATTTCCAGAAATTTCGGTGGCTAGCACCAGTGTTCGGTCAGGAGATAGTTCGAATCGTATACCGCTCCTTTTTTTCAAGATATGAATAGTATGCAATAGGTGAAAATAATATTATTGGAGGGGACATAATGGTCCTATTAGAAAATGAATACCTTTTAGTAGAGATAGCTACAAAAGGAGCAGAACTTCAAAAAATATACAATAAAAAAGAAGGCTTTGATTATCTGTGGGGTGGAGATCCTAATGTTTGGTCTAGCCATGCACCAAATTTATTTCCCATCATCGGTCGTTTGAACGAACATAAACACATAAAAAATAGTAAAACATATGAATTACCACAACATGGTTTTGTAAAGATATCAGAATTAGAAGTGACGGAAAAAACGGATACAAAAGCAACCTTCACTTTAAGAGCAAACAAAGAAACGAAGGCGATTTATCCATATGAGTTTGTATACTCGGTTACTTACACATTAACGGACAATAAATTGGAAACAGCATATAAGGTGGAAAATCATTCTGAAGAAATGATGCCGTTCTCAGTAGGGGGCCATCCAGGCTTTAACGTGCCGATGAATGGTGAAGGGACGTATGAAGACTACACAATCACAATAAATCCCCAAAAAAATGTGGAATTTTTCGAAATTGGTCCAGCGCCATTCCGAAAGGGTGGCAAAAAACCATTCGCAGCAATGAAAAATGGGGCATTACCAATGAGCCATGAAGTATTTCGTGAGGGTCTTATCATCATTGATGAAGCAGACATTGAGACCGTCACATTGACGTCATCAAAAGGCAAGCATGGCGTTAGCGTGCATATGACTGATTTCCCCTACCTATGCCTATGGACAAAAGAAACAATAGATGCTCCGTTTGTTTGTATCGAGCCATTCTACGGATTACCTGATATTGCGGGTGAAATCGGATCACTAGAAGAGAAAGATGGCATGATTTGTTTGCAAAAAAGCAGGGAAAAAATCCTGAAATTTACAATTGAAATGTTTTGATGCGAAACACTAATAAAAACAGCTTTTTTATCATGCCGGCAAACAAAAAGGAACGAATAGAGAATCAAAAAGAAAAATAAAACAAAAAAAAGAACAAAAAAGATTGATTATATGTTTTGTTCTGTTTATAATAGGGGCATGAGGAAATAAAAACGCTTCCCGAAAAATGATTTGCAAATTTCCAAACTGTCTTCGTAAGTTCATTAAAATATTTTTAGTAAGGAGAAATTAATATGGCTATTATATTGGGTGCAGATTTAGCGGGTAAGGAATTGAAATCAATTATTAAAAACTATCTTGTGGAAAATAATTATGAGGTAGTCGATGTTAGTGGAAATTCAGCTAGTGATTTCATTGAAACCACATTAGCAGTAGCACGAGAAGTTAAAAAAGATGACGACAACTTAGGTATTGTAATTGACGCTTATGGCGCAGGTAGTTTTATGGTAGCAACAAAAATCACAGGTATGATTGCAGCTCAAGTTTCAGATGAGCGCTCTGCTTATATGACTAGGGGACACAATAATGCCCGAATGATTACGATGGGGAGTGAAATAGTAGGGGTTACGCTTGCAAAAAATATCGTAAAAGGATTCGTTACAGGAAAATACGAAGGTGGAAGACATCAAATTCGCGTTGATATGCTAAATAAAATGGGTTAATTAAAGAAAGGTAGATGAAAATGAAAATTGCTATTGGTTGTGACCACATTGTAACGGACACAAAAATGGAAGTATCAAGTTTTTTGAAATCGCTGGGTCATGAAGTTCTTGATTTTGGAACATATGATTTTTATCGTACTCACTATCCTATCTTTGGGAAAAAAGTGGGGGAGGCTGTAGCAAGCGGGGAAGCAGATTTAGGTGTTTGTATTTGCGGAACGGGTGTTGGTATTAACAATGCAGTTAATAAAGTACCGGGAGTTCGATCTGCTCTTGTTCGTGACATGACTACAGCGCTGTATGCTAAAAAAGAATTGAATGCAAATGTGATTGGTTTCGGTGGGAAAATAACAGGTGAGCTACTTATGTGTGACATCATCGAGGCTTTTATCAATGCAGAGTATCAAGAGACAGAAGAAAATAAAGAATTAATTGCAAAAATAGCTCATGTTGAAAGCGTAAATAAAGATCAAATGGATCCTCATTTCTTTGATGAATTTTTAGTGAAATGGGATAACGGTGAATATCATGACTAGGGGAGAAGCAAGATGATTTTATCGATAACTATGAATCCTTCAGTCGATATTGCTTACCAAATAAAAGATTTCCATCTCGATTCCGTTAATCGTGTTGAAGAGACATACAAAACACCTGGTGGTAAAGGTTTGAATGTGACTAGAGTTTTATCGCAATTAAATGAAGCGGTTGTTGCGAGCGGTTTAATTGGAGGTAAATTGGGTGAGTTTATTGAAAATGAACTTGATAAGACTGATATTAAACATTCATTCTACAAAATTACTGGCGACACAAGAAACTGTATTGCGATCCTCCATGATGGACATCAAACTGAGGTTTTGGAGCAAGGACCTGTGATCACAGAAGCTGAGGCAGAAGGATTTCTAAATCATTTCGAGCAACTACTAACGCAAGTCAAAGCAGTCGCTATTTCAGGTAGTTTGCCGAAAGGAATTGCGTCAACTTACTATTCTCAAATGATTGGAATTTGCAATAGGCATAACAAGCCAGTCGTGCTTGATTGCTCAGGAGAGGCTATGCTTGAGGTGTTAAGAGGCAGCGGTAAGCCAACCGTCATTAAGCCAAATACAGAAGAATTATCACAGATATTGAACAAAGAGATTACCGATGATGTTGATAGCTTAAAAGCAGCACTGTCCCAAGATATTTTTACAGGTATCGAATGGATTGTCGTATCACTCGGTTCTAAAGGTGCCTTCGCCAAACACCAAAACACTTTCTATCAAGTGACGATCCCTAAAATTTCTGTCGTAAATCCTGTGGGCTCAGGTGATTCAACTGTGGCCGGAATTGTATCAGCCTTGGTAAATGATGAAGCGGATGATTCCTTACTGAAGAAAGCAAATACGTTGGGCATGCTGAATGCCCAAGAGAAACTTACTGGACATGTAAACTTAGATAATTTTGAGAAGTTATATGATAAAATAAAAGTAGAAGAGGTATAAAAAATGATAAACACCGAAAATAAAAAAGAATATTTAAAACGTTTAAGCGATGATAAAGGCATCATTTCAGCATTGGCATTTGATCAACGTGGTGCTTTGAAAAAAATGATGGCTGCACATCAAACGGAAGAGCCAACTGTTGGGGATATGGAAAAATTGAAAACGCTTGTCTCAGAAGAACTAACAAAATATTCATCATCTATTCTTCTGGATCCTGAATATGGCTTGCCTGCTGCTGATGCTCGTGATAAGAATTCAGGTCTTCTGCTAGCATATGAAAAAACTGGATACGATGCAAATACAGAAGGACGATTACCAGATTGCCTAGTTGAATGGTCAGTTAAACGTATTAAAGAAAGAGGCGCAGATGCTGTTAAATTCCTTCTTTACTATGATGTTGATTCTTCAGATTATATTAATACTCAAAAACTAGCATATATGGAGCGTATAGGTTCGGAATGTGTGGCTGAAGATATTCCATTCTTCCTGGAGATTTTAACATATGATGAGAATGTTACGGATAACAGTAGCACAGAGTTCGCTAAAATTAAACCAAGAAAAGTTATCGAAGCAATGAAAGTATTCTCAGATGATAGATACAATGTAGACGTTCTAAAAGTTGAAGTTCCAGTGAATATGAATTATGTAGAAGGATATTCAGATGGAGAAGTTGTTTATACTAAAGAAGAAGCAGCTAACTTTTTTAAAGAACAAGAAGCAGCATCACATCTTCCATATATTTATTTAAGTGCAGGCGTTAGTGCGGAATTGTTCCAAGAAACACTTCGTTTTGCTCACGATGCGGGTGCTAAATTTAATGGTGTCTTATGTGGTCGTGCAACATGGGCGGGTGTAGTTCCAGTTTATATCAAAGAAGGTGAGCAAGCTGCGCGTGAATGGTTGCGCACGACTGGCTTTAATAATATCGATACACTAAACAAAGTTCTTGAAACGACAGCAACATCTTGGACAGAAAAAATCTGAACAAATTGGAGGGAATGTAATGAACAGGGAAGAAGCTACTTTATTAGGGTTTGAAATTGTTGCCTATGCAGGTGAAGCGCGATCATACCTTTTGGAGGCTTTAAAAGCAGCGGAAAAAGGTGATTATGATAAAGCCGAAGCATTATGCGAAGAAGCAAATACCAGCATCAAAGAGGCTCATAAAGCTCAGACAAGTTTGCTTACTATGGAAGCTTCAGGTGATGATATTGAATACAGCGTTACGATGATGCATGGACAGGATCACTTGATGACAACATTGCTGCTTAGAGATTTGATGAAACATTTGATTGAATTGTATAAAAGAGAGAGCAACTAATTATGATGAATGCATTGATTACACAAATTGAAAAAGCTAAACCTTTTTTTGAGAAAGTATCCCGTAATATCTATCTACGCGCAATACGTGATGGCTTTATCTCAGCGATGCCTGTTGTTCTGTTTTCAAGTATTTTCCTATTGATTGCCTATGTTCCTAATATCTTCGGTTTCTCATGGAGTGCATCGACTGAAGCTTTGATTATGAAACCATACGGATATACAATGGGGATTTTAGGCGTTTTGGTTGCCGGCACAACTGCGAAGTCTTTAACGGATTCCTTCAACAGAAAGCTGGAAAGCACCAATCAAATTAACTTCCTTTCCACTATGCTGGCTTCCATATCCGGTTTCTTACTCCTTGCTGCGGATGCAGTTGAGGGCGGTGGATTTGCAAACGGATTCTTAGGAACAAAAGGACTATTGACAGCGTTTCTTGCAGCGTTCATTACTGTGAACATCTATAATATCACTGTGAAAAATAATGTGACAATCCGGATGCCGGAAGAAGTACCACCAAACATTTCACAAGTATTTAAAGATATTATTCCTTTTACCTTAGTGATAGTCGTTCTTTATGGTTTGGATATAGTGACCAGGAACATTATGGGCACGAATGTGGCTGAGTCTATCATTAAGTTATTCGAGCCCCTGTTCACAGCGGCTGATGGTTACTTGGGTATTACAATCATATTTGGTGCCTATGCACTATTCTGGTTTGTCGGTATACATGGGCCATCTATCGTTGAACCTGCTATTGCAGCGATTACTTATGCGAATATTGAAACAAATTTCCAACTTTTACAAGCTGGACAGCATGCAGATAAGATTCTGACATCCGGAACACAGATGTTTATCGTTACAATGGGTGGTACAGGTGCAACGCTGGTTGTTCCGTTCATGTTCATGTGGTTATCAAAATCAAAACGGAATAAGGCGATCGGCAGAGCGTCAGTTGTACCAACTTTCTTTGGGGTTAATGAACCCATCTTATTTGGAGCACCTATCGTTTTAAATCCAGTATTTTTTGTGCCTTTTATTTTTGCACCGATTGCCAACGTCTGGATTTTCAAATTCTTCGTTGATGTTCTTGGGATGAACAGCTTTAGCGTGAATTTGCCTTGGACAACACCAGGTCCTTTAGGGATCGTTATCGGAACAGGATTCGGGCTGATGTCACTTGTTCTTGCTCTTACATTGATTGTAGTGGACGTAGTGATTTACTACCCATTCTTTAAAGTCTACGATGCACAAATTCTTGAAGAAGAAAAAGCTGGTGTATCATCTACGGATAGTTTGAAAGAAAAAGTTGAAGGCAGCTTTGACACTAAAAAAGCCAAAGCGGTCCTTGCAAGTGTTGATGCGAACGAGAATGATCCGAAAGTTTTTGAAAATAAAATAATAGAAGCTAAAAATGTTCTTGTCCTTTGTGCCGGCGGTGGAACAAGTGGCCTTCTTGCTAATGCTTTAAATAAAGCTGCGGCTGAATATGGGGCTCCTGTAAAAGCAGCAGCAGGCAGCTATGGTGCTCACATGGATATCTTGAAAGACTATGATTTAGTCATTCTAGCACCTCAAGTGGCTTCGAATTACGAAGATATCAAACAGGATACTGATAGATTGGGCGTTAAACTTGCTAAAACGCAAGGAGGTCAATACATTAAATTGACCCGTGATGGCCAAGGGGCTCTTGCATTTGTTCAAGAACAATTCGAAGACTAGACGGGAGGTTATAATATGAAGAAGTTACCAAAAGATTTTATTTTCGGCGGCGCAACAGCAGCCTATCAAGCTGAAGGGGCGACGCAAACAGATGGCAAAGGCCGTGTAGCTTGGGATACTTATCTTGAAGAAAACTATTGGTATACAGCAGAGCCAGCCAGTGATTTTTATCATCGTTATCCTGTGGATCTGGAACTTAGTGAAAAATTTGGTGTAAATGGCATTCGAATTTCCATAGCATGGTCACGTATTTTTCCGACTGGTTTTGGTGAAGTAAATCCTAAAGGCGTTGAATACTATCATAATCTCTTTTCAGAATGTCATAAACGTCATGTAGAACCTTTTGTCACGCTGCATCATTTTGATACTCCTGAAGTGTTGCATTCAGATGGAGACTTCTTAAATCGTAAAAACATTGACTATTTTGTTAATTACGCTGAATTCTGTTTTAAAGAATTTTCAGAAGTTAACTATTGGACTACGTTCAACGAAATAGGCCCGATAGGTGATGGTCAGTACTTAGTGGGTAAATTCCCACCAGGGATTAAGTATGATTTTGAAAAATTATTCCAATCCCATCATAATATGATGCTTGCACATGCAAGAGCTGTCAAGCTTTATAAGGATAATGGATATTCAGGAGAAATTGGTGTCGTTCATGCACTTCCAACAAAGTACCCTTATGATCCATCTAATCCAGGTGATGTTCGAGCAGCAGAATTGGAAGACATTATTCACAATAAATTTATTCTTGATGCCACTTACTTGGGTAGGTACTCTCAAAAAACGATGGAGGGTGTCAATCATATTCTCTCCGTAAATGGTGGCAAGTTAGACCTTCGTGAAGAAGATTTTGAAATGCTTGAAGCAGCTAAGGATTTAAATGATTTTCTAGGTATTAATTATTACATGAGCGATTGGATGCGTGCCTTTGATGGTGAATCAGAAATTACGCATAATTCAACCGGAGCTAAAGGCGGATCTAAATATCAGCTAAAAGGTGTCGGAAGAAGAGAGTTTGACGTAGATGTTCCACGAACTGATTGGGACTGGATGATCTATCCACAAGGCTTATATGATCAAATGATGCGGGTCAAAAATGATTATCCTAATTATAAAAAAATCTATGTTACTGAAAATGGCTTAGGTTATAAAGATGAATTCGTAGATGGTACAGTCAAGGATGATGCACGTATCGATTATGTTAAAAAGCATTTAGAGATCATTTCAGATGCAATAACAGCAGGTGTGAACGTGAAAGGTTATTTCATATGGTCATTGATGGATGTTTTCTCATGGTCAAATGGCTATGAGAAACGCTATGGATTATTCTATGTGGATTTTGAAACACAGGAACGTTATCCGAAGAAAAGTGCATACTGGTATAAGAAGTTGGCAGAAACTCAGATAATCGAATAGTACGTTTATTCATAAATATAAAACAAGAGAGCTATATGAAAATATACCTCTCTTGTTTTTTTGTCGTATTGTCCGGTACCACGGGTTTCAACCCTTCAACGAACCTTCATCTCCGTTGCAACCTGGATTCCCGCCAACACATAACTATGCAGGCGGGGTGATGCCTAGTGCTTCGTAAATTTGTTTTTGCTTTGTAAGAACCTCACCGACCCTAAGGTCGTAGCCTGGATACTCAAAACATTCTATAATATCAAGTTTATCCAAGGCAGACTGAATCGTATAGTTTTGATAAAGTTCTGCTTCATGCATGTGTTTTTTGAGATAAGATAAATATATGAGCGCGACAAATGCAACGAAGAGTTTTCCGTCAAGGCTTTTCTCAGATGACACCAATAGGCGGCGAAGATTTAAGCGGTCTTTAATATTACCAAAGGCTTTCTCGATGAGATCTTTGTTTCTGTATAATTCCAGTGCGGCCATGGCATCCATCTTTTCGTTGGATATCAAAGTGAAGTAGCCATAATAACGTTTTGTCGCCTTCACTGCATCTTCTATAACAGTAACCTGTAAGCCACGAATCGGAGTTTCTTTAATTTGGAAATACTGCTTGTAGAATCGCTCATGTTTCGCAACACGTTTGCCACTCAGAATCTCCTTCCGCATAGCCATAAGTTTACGATCGAAGTTGGTTTCATCTTCAGCAAACTTATCGATGTTGAAGTAAATGTGTAAATAAACCCGCTTTTTATCTGTGAGAACATCCTTCTTGTAGGGGCGTTCTTGCTTATATTCCCATTCTGAAAGGACAGTCTTGGAATACAATTCATGCTGCTCATCGAAGTTCTCGAAAGAACGGAAGTTGTCATAAACGGTATCGATTGCTTTGCGTGCAAAGCAATTGCTTGTCTGAATCGCAACAATGAATTTCAAGTGCTCCTTAAGAAGGCCGTTGACATTCGCCTCGCTATAAAATCCACGGTCCATGACCAGTTTCACTTTATCAAAGCCGAGAACTGCAAAATCCGCTAGAAGATTTTGAACAGTCCGCACATCCGGAATGTTGCCGGCTAGCTTTCGATAATAGAAAGGAAGACCGGATTTTTCACCGAATACGAGTGCCAAGTTAATCTGAGGCAGTCTATCGTCTTCCTTGTTTTTGTCATATTGAGCTTGGCGAAGCGTTTGGGAATAACTGGACACTGAGGTAGTATCATAAGCCCAGTATTCATCTCCGGAGCGTCGTTTCTCCTGAAGCATAAAGAACTTTGTTCTTTCTTCTTCAGAAATATCTGAAAAAAGTTCACTGCTGCGCTGTGAAGAAATATTTTTATCATAGGGATGCTTATGAAGTGTGCTCCATTTTTCAAAACGAAAAAGCGGGGATTCAGATTCAAGAATCATATAGTAAGCAATGGATTGGATTTGTTTGTAGCTAGCGGGAAAGCATTGCTTAAGATCTTCTGTTAGACCCAGTTTTTTACCAATCTCATCCAGTAGATATGTGGTACCGTAAAACCTGCGGCTAGCTATTTCGATAGGTACCGGTCCTGGTTTCCTTGTTTCCTTGAGTTAGCAGCTTCCGGATCCTCCTTGTGTTTTCTGCCACGACCATCGGTCGGAATGATTTCTCCTGTATTAGAATCACGCTTACCGATCAGTGTGCGTTTCGCCCGGGGTTGTTTCTTTTCCTTATCCCAATAGGATATGGATTCGTAAACATAGGTAATGCCACTTCGTTTATCAAACTGGTTTATAATAGCCATTCTGCCGCCTCCTAGTTATGTATAGTATAACACATAACTAGGTTTATGTAATGGCGAGAGTGTTTAAAACCTATTAATATCAATGGTTTCAGCTTTTTTTTGTTAAATCATAGTTAGGTGTTTCGGGAATGCAGGTTGTTAAGAATACAGTTTTAATATAACCATTTTGAATATTTTTAAATTATTCCCCGACTTGTCCATCCCCATCTCGGTCATCCATATGCGGATATAACCAATGATTACTATAAATCGGCATGGCGTAACCCGCGTTTTTCGCTTCTTGGATTGTGCCTTGCCCATTTCCGTTCGTATCTACAGCAGATACGCCTCCTCCGGCAGTTTCGGTGGGCGCAGCGGCTGCTATTCCGGAACTGTCAGGAGGTGAGCTAGCCTCTCCTGTTAGCCCTTGTGCTGCATTGTATTCATCTGGGTTAACATTTTGGAATTCATCTACTACTTGGTACCCATTAATTGTATACGTGTATTTATAAGAAATTGGAATGTGGGTAGTCGTGTTTGGGTAGGTAATGATCGCCTCAAAATTAGTGGCACCACCTGCTTGTACAATGTTTCGTTCCATATAAGCCTGGTCCCCGTGACGATTCAGCACACTGTCTTGTGGCGTAATATTATAGGCATTAGCCACACCTCCTAAGGAATCGGCAATGACATGTCCTTCGTCGAGATTTGCGTTCTCTGTCCCCGGCACTTTTGCTTCATCATCATAATAGCGTCCTTCAGAATTGACTGGTTCAGTGGCATTATCTTGCAAAATAATTTCTGCTGCAACAACCCGAACCAATTGTCCATATTCATTTGTATAGGCCCAATATTCCCTGTCACCAAACCCGATATCAACGACAACGTTTGCTGCACGATATCCTGACAATTCCCCTCCATAGACTTCGATTAATGCATAGCCATCATGAGATACAGTTAATTGGGGTTCGACACTTTCAGAATACGTTGAGGAATCGGTTGATTCTGAAGGAAATTCCTCGGTTTCTTTACTTTCTTTCGTATCGGTAGCCACGGAAGCGACTGCAACGCTAGATTCGATCGACCTGGACGCCATTATTTCTTCTGTTACTGCTTCTGTTGGTGTACAAGCACTGAGAAACATCATACTGCTCATAGCCCACAATAACTTTCTTCCTTTTATCATGCGATTCACTCCCTTTTTAAATTTGAAATTAAAAAGAATCCTATCTTAATAGGATTCCAGATACGGACTGTATAGAAGAGCATATGCCGATAGCATAGTGTTTAATAAATTTTTTATGCATTTGATATTGCAATTAAGCGTTTTTAATTAATTATTTGTACCCACTTGGAATATTTGTCTTTCGTCTCTTGAGGCACTTTACTATCTGTAATTAAATAATCGATATCTCTTAAGTCGTAAAATTGATAAAAATCCATTTTGTCGAATTTTTCAAAGTCTGCAATGACATATTTTTTACGAGAGTTCTTTAAAATGGAACGCTGGATAACACCCTCATCTTCATTTGCATTGTATAGAGAATACTCATTTAAAGCATTAACCCCTATAAATGATTTTTCTACATTAATAGTAGAAATAAAATCATTTGCTATTGTGCCGGTGAATGAGCCTGTTTTAGAGCGATAGGCTCCACCCGTTAATATCAATTCGTATCTTTCATCGTATTTGAACTTGTCAAAGACGTATATTGAATTTGTAATAATTTTCGCATGATTTAAAGCTAGATAATCATAAACCAATTCAATTGTAGAACCCGATCCTAGAAATACTGTTTCGTTATCATGGATATTTGAGGCGATCAATTGAGCGATTTCATTCTTTTCATCCGGATTAATTTCTCTTTTTGTTTGATGACTCAACTCTAGAAATGGTAAAGTTTGATTTTCAGTTTTACGAGCCCCTCCGTGTGTCCTTATAAGAAGGTTCTCGTCCTCTAGTTCTTGTAAATCTCTTCGAATAGTCATATCTGTTACGTTGAGTGTTTCGACTAAATCGGAAACTTTCACGGCATTTTTTTCATCTAATAGTTGCAAAATCATTCTGTGACGACGCTCTTTAATCATTCCTGTACCTCCAATCGACTTTACAGTGATAAACAAACAATTAAATGTTTGAATCGAACCTCAAAATACTGTCCAAACCTTGATTTGACGGGTTTTGCATTTGTTCCTAGTTAGGTGTCTCCGGGAATCCAGGATACAACTATGAGGCAAGGATGTCAACTGTTTAAAGTAATTATGTTAAATAGATGTTTAGCCTTGACAAACATATGAAAACGGTTTATATTCCTGTCTTTGACACTTGTAGAAGGAAAAAAGCCGAGAAAATGCTGCTATTACAGCTTTTCCGGCTTTTTTATTTTGTTAAAAAGTGCGTACCTTTTTCGTGGTTTTGGTCATTTTAAAAATTTTTTTCATTTTTTTTGTAGGTAGAATCTGATAGTCTGTTCGGAAGCCAAAGGCTTCGTGTAGGGAATCTGTGAAATCTGTTCTAGTATAGGCCGGAATGAATCCCTCGCCACGGAGTTCCATGAAGTTCATTTCCCTTAGTTTTGTGATGGTCTCTTGGCAAGTAAACTTTTCTCCCATTTTTTTCTCCAACACCCTCACTACCATAAGTGAGATGAAACAAGTCATAAAATGAGCAATAATGCGATCGTCACGACTCAGATAGACGGGTCTGGACCTCAGTTCACTTTTCATGATGCGAAAGCTTTCCTCGATTTCCCAACGCCTGTGGTTAATGGCTATAATTTCCTCAGCGGAACTTGCTAGATTCGTACATACAGCGTAAAAGCCATCATACCGAGCTTCTTTATTGATTACATCTTGATTTAAGGAGAAAGCAACCTTTTCTGCTTTCTCACCATCAGAGGTGTAGGGGAGTTGCTCGATAAACCGTTTGTAGTCGTTCTGGTTGGCTTTCTTGAATTTTTGAGGAGCGGTATCAATTAATTTCTGTGCGCGCTCCACCTGACGATTGCGAATCTGCTCCTGATAAATGCGGTATTTCAGAGAATAAGTGACAATCAGTCTTTGTTCTAGACCATCTTCATTGATCCATCGCTCTTTATAAAAGTTCTTGTTCCGGTCTTCTTTCGAATCATAAGAAAGTTTCCTCACATCATAGCCATCTTCAGGGGATTCGTATTGGCCAGCTAGCCGCCAACCTTTCGGGTCCAACGCCCAATCCTTCAGATGGGCTTTCAGTTTTTTGACGGATTGAACAGTTATGAAGCCTCGGTTTCCTAGATTGTTATACTTGCGGTTAGCTGTCGATGCCAATCCTGCGTCTGTACAAACTATGAATTGAGATAATTCAAAATCTGAAAGGATCTTCTTCTCCAAGGGTTTCAAGGTTGTCTGCTCGTTCGTATTCCCCTTCTGAATTGAGAATGCCAGTGGCATGCCGTTTCCATCCATGAAAAGCCCCATTTGCACAATCGGATTGGGCCGATGCTCCTTCGACAAGCCGTATTGTTTTAACCCCTCCTCCTGTTCGATTTCGAAAAAGAAATTTGTACAGTCGTAGAAGAGGACGCGCGTATTCCGAGGAAGAATAGCCAGACTATTTTTATAGAGTTGGGCCTGAATCCAATCGAATTCCTTTGCCAGCACTTCCAGCGCTCGATATACATGCTGCAGTTCAAAAGAGGGTCGCTCCAGAAATTTTTGGGATAGTTCATGAGTAGCCCTCTTGGAAGCGGGATAAATGATTCGGCCGTAAATCAGATAGGAGAGGATGCTATTTAGATCAAAGCTGAACTTGTGCCGGTCGCTGATTGTTTGGCAAATCTTGTCTAACTTTAAATCATAATAAATATCCTGGAGGAACAGGTAGCCACCATTGAATAGACAAGGATGATTTTTTTCGATTTGTTTGATAGGGGATAAGGGAGCGAGGATTTCTCGCTGGTTTTCTTTTTCCTTCGCAGTAAGCTCCGACACATACGTTTTTGCCCATGCATAAGGATCTTGCCCATCCAGTTTTTCACGGAGTTCCTTTTCAGTGCCGAGCTTCTCTACCGTGATGGTTCGTTCCTTTCCGTTCTCATAGATGGTTTTGGTAACGTAGAAGGAGGCAGCGTTTTTAGATTTTGAAACTTTCAACCGCATAAGAACAGCCCCTTTTTATTTTCATTATAACAAATCACGCTAAGTCACGCAAAATACAACCGATAAATTTGACAAAAAAAATAAGCCCTCTCGGGCTTTCCGGATGCTTTTTCGATTCGTAAGTGTCAAACGCCCGTGTTTCGACTAAATCGGAAACTTTCACGGCATTTTTTTCATCTAATAGTTGCAAAATCATTCTGTGACGACGCTCTTTAATCATTCCTGTACCTCCAATCGACTTTACAGTGATAAACAAACAATTAAATGTTTGAATCGAACATAAGCTGTTTGAGGTTATAATACAACCTGTATTCCCGGATAGTCGTAACTAGGTCGGATAAAACCTTGATATAAAAGCATTTCTCCCTAGTTATGCGTTTAACACATAACTAGGTGAATCGAACCTCAAAATACTGTCCAAACCTTGATTTGACGGGTTTTGCATTTGTTCCTAGTTAGGTGTCTCCGGGAATCCAGGATACAACTATGAGGCAAGGATGTCAACTGTTTAAAGTAATTATGTTAAATAGATGTTTAGCCTTGACAAACATATGAAAACGGTTTATATTGTTTGTAACGAACATTAAACAAACAAAACGAATAGATGTGGGGAGATGTATATAATAGACAAAGAACAAGTAGCAAGGATTGGTTTTGAAATTGTCGCGTATTCAGGAGAAGCAAGATCAAATTTCATAGAAGCAATTCAAAAAGTTAAAAATGGAGAAAGTAAAGAAGAAGTCAAACAATTAATTGAAGAAGGAAATGCTAGTCTAAACTTAGCCCATAATAGCCAAACTCAATTGTTAGCAAAAGAAGCAGGCGGAGAAGAAGTTGAATTGGGATTCATCTTTGTACACGGTCAAGATCATTTAATGACGACAATTTTGTTAAAAGATATCTTAGAGTTTTTAATGGATATCTATAAACCTTAAATAATCCATAGTTTTTCTAATAACATTTTAAAATAAAGGAGAATGTAAAATGGTTGAACGGAATAATTTCCCGGATGGTTTTCTTTTTGGAAGTGCGGCAGCAGCATATCATTTTGAAGGAGCATGGGATAGAGATGGTAAAGGACCGGCAGTTGCTGATGTAGTGCCTAATGGTACAAGACAAGGGCGTACAAAGCATCCGGAACCAGGAAATTTGAAGCATCGAGCAATAGAGTTTTATGACAGATATAAAGAAGATGTTGCTCTTTTTGCAGAGTTAGGATTGAAGGCATTTCGTACATCGATTGCATGGACTAGAATCTATCCAAATGGAATTGAAGAAGAGCCGAACGAAGCAGGTTTGCAATTTTATGATGATTTATTCGATGAATTATTATCTTACGGAATTGAGCCAATCGTAACAATTACTCATTCTGGAGAAATACCTCTCTATTTAGCGGATCATTACAATGGCTTTGCGAATAAAAAGGTCATTGAATACTACAAAAAATATGTTCGTACGATTATTGAGAGGTATCACCATAAAGTTAAATATTGGTTGACCTTTAATGAGGTGAATATATCTGATAAGATGCCTCTTTTCTCAGCAGGAGTAACTCAAGATCCGAGTACAATGGATGAATCGCTTCATTTCCAGGTATTTCATAATAGATTTGTAGCGAATTCAGAAGCAATTAAGATTGCTAAAGAAATTAATCCTGAATTGCAGTTAGGTTGTACGACAACGATTGGACCGATTTATCCATTAACGCCTAAACCTGAAGATGCTCTACAAGCCTTTTTCGAGACGCGTGAGATGTTATTCTTTACGGATGTTCATGCTTTTGGAGAATATCCTGACTATAAAATTAAAGAAGTAAAAGAAAAGAATTTACAATTAGATATTACAAAAGAAGAGCTACAACTCATTAAAGATCACACAGTAGACTTTGTAGCTTATAGCTATTACAACAGTGGAGTAGCTAGACACGATTATGAAGATATTTCAGATAAAGACGTTAATGTTATCAGTGGTTTACGAAATCCAGAACTTGAAGAAAACGAATGGGGATGGAAAATTGATCCGATTGGATTAAGACATATTCTAAATATCGTTCACGATCGTTATCACTTACCACAAATGATTGTTGAAAATGGTTTTTCTAAGATTGAGGAACCAGAAGAAGATGAAAATGGAGAGTTAACGGTTATTGACGATTATAGAATCGACAGTTTACGTGACTATCTATTAGAGTTGAATAAAGCTATTGGTGATGGTGCAGAGGTTATTGCGTATACTAATTGGGCTGTAATGGACTTTGTTAGTGGATCAACTGGAAAAATGGAAAAACGATGGGGGTTTATTTTTGTTGATTATTATGATGATATGACGGGAACCATGAAACGGTATAAAAAGAAGAGTTTTGATTGGTATCGTAAAGTTATAGAATCAAATGGGGATTATTTATTTAATAAAGAAATCATTCATAGTGAGGATGAACAATTATGAATAGTTTAATAGCACAAATAGAAAAAGCACAACCTTTTTTTGAAAAATATCTAGAAATAAATATTTAAGAGCTATTAAAGATGGTTTTACAGCAGCAATGCCTGTAATATTATTTTCCAGTTTATTTATGTTAGTTGCGAATCTTCCAGAAGTATTTGGTTATCATTGGAGTGAAGCGACTAAAGCATGGATAATGAAACCTTATAGTTACACAATGGGGATTGCCGGTTTGCTCGTAGCGAGTAATACATCAAAAGCTTTAACCGATTCTTTCAATGGAGACTTACCTAATAAACATAAATTAAATAGTACTTCCATTTCCATGGGAGCTATATCAGGTTTTTTAATATTATCAGTAGATCAAATAGAAAATGGTTTTGCAACGAAATTTATGGGTACTTCTGGATTAATAACTTCATTCGTAGCAGCTATACTAACAGTACACATTTATAAATTTTTTGTAACAAGAGAAATAATTATAACTATGCCGGAAGAGGTTCCACCCAACATATCTCAAGCATTTGCAGATATAGCACCTTTTGCCGCGACAATTTCCGTCACATTGTTAGTGGATTTTGTAATCAGATCTACCTTTGGAACAAGTTTTGCAGAATGGCTTATTGGTATTTTCCAACCATTATTCACTGCTTCTGATGGGTATCTAGGATTAGCGATTATAGCAGGAGCTATGTCTTTCTTCTGGTTTATTGGTATTCATGGTCCATCTATAGTGAGACCAGCAACATCTGCTGTAGAATATTTAAATATTGATATAAATATTCAAACGTATTTAGCAGGAGGAAGAGCCACAAAATTATTAACTGATCCAGCAAGAGCTTTTGTCATGACATTAGGAGGAACGGGAGCGACTTTTGTAGTTCCGTATTTATTTATGTTTTTTTCCAAATCTAAAAGAAACAAAGCTGTAGGAAAAGCAACATTTATTCCAAGTACATTTGCAGTTAATGAACCTATTTTATTTGGAGCACCAATAGTACTTAATCCTGTGTTCTTTATTCCATTTATTTTAGCACCGATAATAAATATTTGGATATTCAAAATATTTGTTGAGGTCCTTGGAATGACAGCTTTTATGTTCGTTTTACCATGGACAATACCAGGACCAATTGGTATTCCGATTGCTGCCGGTTTTCATCCACTTTCTTTTGTATTAGCGTTAGTTTTGATTGTAGTGGATGCACTGATTTATTTTCCTTTCTTTAAAGTATATGATAATCAAGTGTATGAAGACGAACTAGCCGCTGAAACCAACAAAGATGAAAACAAAGCGATAGATGTACAAGAGGAAAATACGGTACCCAATACCCCTGAGATTTCGGATGATGTAGTGCCTACGACTAATATTGTTTTAGATGATAAGAAACACGTACTAGTACTTTGTGCAGGCGGAGGAACCAGTGGGCTATTAAGCAATGCTTTAAACAAGGCTTCAGAAAAATATGATGCCCCCTTAGAAGCTACTGCGGGTAGTTATGGATCCCATAATGATATATTAAAGGATTATGATTTGGTTATTTTAGCGCCTCAAGTTGCATCAAATTATGAAACCATAAAGAAAGATACGGATAAACTCGGCATTAAACTAATAAAAACAAAAGGTCAAGAATATATATCGCTAACAAACGATCCAAAAAAAGCCATGGATTTTGTACTAGATAAATTTTAAAAAGACCAATGTGAAAACAATAATAACATTTCCAAACGAAAAGAGTATAGGTGAGCGAAACACCTCTGAAATGTGGTATTGAAATGGGTGCAAATAAAAATACACTACTAAATTTCAATAACACAACATTTTTATAG
The DNA here is from genome assembly GCF_000744945.1 of Carnobacterium maltaromaticum DSM 20342. Classification (NCBI taxonomy): domain Bacteria; kingdom Bacillati; phylum Bacillota; class Bacilli; order Lactobacillales; family Carnobacteriaceae; genus Carnobacterium; species Carnobacterium maltaromaticum. Next base: position 16,200 of record NZ_JQMX01000005.1, on the reverse strand, counting down.
TATAGGAGTTTTAAAATGATTTTAACTGTAACAATGAATCCATCGATTGATGTGTCCTACCCATTGGAACAACTAAACATCGATACTGTGAATCGTCTCAGCAAGGTTTCAAAAACGGCTGGTGGAAAAGGCTTAAATCCTGGATTCCCGGAGACACCTAACTAGGAACAAATGCAAAACCCGTCAAATCAAGGTTTGGACAGTATTTTGAGGTTCGATTCACCTAGTTATGTGTTAAACGCATAACTAGGGAGAAATGCTTTTATATCAAGGTTTTATCCGACCTAGTTACGACTATCCGGGAATACAGGTTAAATGTATCAAGAGTATTGGCTCAACTAGGAGCGCCCATTACAGCGACAGGTGTCATCGGTGGACATTATGGAAATTACTTAACAGAGCAACTTGATAAAGACGACATTCACCATAATTTTTCAAAAATAGCTGGGGAAACGAGAAGCTGTATTGCCATTTTACACGAAGGCCAACAAACTGAAATGTTAGAATCAGGCCCCCAAGTATCAAAAGAAGAACAAGCTAACTATATAGCAAACTTCGAAAAAATATTATCAGATGCGAACTATGTGACCATTTCAGGCAGCTTGCCTAAAGGTATTCATCACGATTTTTATTCAGTATTAACTGAAAAAGCAACTCTGGCTAATGCAAGAGTTTTGTTAGATACTTCAGGTGCCACTTTGAAAAGGAGTATCGAAAGTGACTACAAACCCTTTCTAATCAAACCAAACGAAACTGAGATCGCGGACTTAATTGGAAAAGAAATTAAGTCAGAACCAACACTGGTTGAAGCTTTAGAAGATGAAAAATTCGATGGCATTGAATGGATTGTTGTAACTTTAGGAGCAGATGGTGCTTTAGTTAAGAATAAAAATAATTACTACCGTGTCGAGATTCCAACAATTGATGTAAAAAACCCAGTTGGTTCTGGAGATTCAACGATCGCTGGTTTGGCATACTCTTTATATAAAAATGAAACCCCTGAAGTTGTTATAAAAACTGGGATGGTTACTGGTATGCTTAACACACAAGAAGAAAAAACGGGATATATTAATGTAGATAATTTCGAAGCATTATTCGAACAAGTGAAAATTATAAAAATTAAATAATTCTATTTAGTACCCAAGAGGAAGATAAATCTTTTTCTTGGTTTTTTTCTATCAATCAATTTAAAATTCTTGATGGAAACATTTTATAATGCAATTGAAGATGAAGAAGGGATAGGAATTACGGTATTTTTTATATAGGCTTAAATAAGTCTATAAGATGATTTTTGTTCTATTCGTCCTTATTGAATCGAAGTTTTATGGCTTGTATTAGTAAGTCAAAGTTTTCGTCGTCAAGACCAGCGAAGCTATCACATATATCGGCGTTGTAGTGTCCGTTGTATAAGTTAAACGCCGCCATAACTAATTTGCGTGAACTGCTGCTTAAGTCCACCTCGTCGTTTTCCAGGGATTCCGGTTTAATAGAGTGTTCTTTAAAGTCATAAAAGTGCGTCACTTTTCTGAATAAGTCGTCAGTTGAGAAGATAAGAAGTAAAGCTTTGCGCTCGACGTCGGTCTCTGCAGTCTTGTCCTTAATAAGTAGCTCTGTGTAATTGTCCGTGTACATATTTCCCCCTCGATTCCATTCGATTTTTAAAATAAGAAATACTCTTCAAATTGTACAATTATATTTAATTATAACGTATAAGTATAGAATTATGGTGGATTTCGAAAATAATACAGACTCAAAATTTAATGAGCATTGATAAAAAAATTCCCTTAGTGTCCCGTTAACACAAAAAGAGGCCTAAGCCTCTTTTTGTGTTAATGATAGCGTTGTTTATGGTCAGATAGAATCGCTCCTGCCTGACTTTTTGTTTTTTTATTATTACTAGTAGCCAAGTCTTTTCCGGCTTCGCTTACTTTACGAGGAATTTTTTTACAGTTTTTCTCTCCCATAATCTTATCACCTCACTTTGCTCTATTTACAGAAGAAAGAGGGTAGAATATCAGGAATCACACCAATTTTTATTTGATAATCTAAGGCTTCTTTGGTTTTGAAAGCCTTTTCTCGAGTGTCTTTATCTTATCAAAAACAAGGAAATAAATCAAGAACAAACGTTCCTTTTTCGTAGTACGGTTATTAATTTGCTAGTTGGTGTAATAAATCATCAATGTGCTCATTGATGATAACCAAACGGTTTTTCAGTAATTGCCCCTTTTTAGTCAGCACTAAATTCCCGCCCTGATTCTGGAATAATTTAACTTCCAGATCAGTTTCGAGATAGTGGATATGCTGCGTAATCGCTTGTTTTGATAGGCACAGATCTTCCTCAACCTTTGCATAGTCTAAGGAATCCGCTAAAACCAGGAATGTTTGGTAACGATAATCAATCATGAAATCACCCTTTCATTTCTAAATGATGGCTTACCGGCAAATCAAATCTGAAATCGCCTCAAAATGCGTTATTTCGGATTTGTTTTGTCTAAATAGCAGGAAAAAGAGTCTCAAAAACAGCTATTTGTCTGAATCGACTGAAATATTTCTTACTTTACTTTACCTGAAGTCAGATAGTAAAGATAAAGGCGTACGAAAACATCGGAAAGGCTGGCACCTTCCAAATCCATCTCTTTCATGAAATCAGACAATTCTTCTTTACTGACGATCAGATTGGCCAGTTTATAATAATCCCCCAAAGGATAGACATAGATGACGTTCTCCGGTGTCTTCCGTCCGAAGGGGTGAAAGAGATTCTTGATCGCAGTTTGGTAAAAGGGATTGTTCTTACCGGTGCTGAAATTTCTTGCAGCCATTTCCTTGAAATCAGCTAAATGGATCGGGATACTGGCATTTTTCCTGAAAAGAAAAAGGTCTCCTGACCCACTCACCATAGCTTTCTCCAACAGATCTTTTATGGCTGCCTGGTAGCCTGCTCGATAGTCGGAGGTTGTCTGTTCTACGGATTCGGTGCTTGCAGCTGCTTCCTTCTTCTTTGCAATAAATTCATCGAGGTCTGATTGTTCTATCTGATAGCCTGTTTTTCTGGATTCTTGTACAGCTGGCAAGTCCCCTTGACGAATCCATCGCAAGACCACTTGTCTAGAACTCGTAAGGCCTTCTTTTTCAAGAATGGTGAGTACTTCAGAGACGTTTAACATGTGACTCCCCCTCTCATTTATCTTTACTTTACCATATTTTAAAGTAAAGTAAAGATAAAAAAAAAGACAGAATACTGGATTTTGTGCCCAGTAGCATCTTCACTCAGCTTAATGTAGGAGAAATCGGGAAAACTGTTGGTTATGATAGAGAGGTTTTGGTAAAAATGGTCGAGTACAGTTCGCCTTATCATGTTCTTCAAAATTTCACGTTTCTCGGTCATGATGAACACCCCAATTCATTTTTTTACTTCAGTATTGAGGACGACTATAGCAATCTGGGAATGTTTGATTAGGCGTTATTGTGTCGTTAAAAATTAAAAACTACTTTCTAGAAATCCGTTTATGGAGATCTTTTTTCGTTTTGTGTCGCCATATGCCCTAGGCAATCCGGCGCGGCCGGATCAGGGCTTTACCTCTTCGGACTGTTCCACGGCAATCGACAGGCGGGAGCCCTCCCTGCGGTCCCACATGCTGCTATCCGGGAACAGAAAAGCGAATCAAGAATCGCAAAAAGTTTTTCCTCCGTCCTCTCCACGCTGTTCCGGTCCCGTCCGAAAAATTTTTTGGCTAAAGAGTCCCTACCCGCTGAAGCGGCAAGGGACTCTTTTTTCTGGATTCCCTTTAATGCCTCGAGGTGACTGGCTGGCCAACAAAACGGAAAAAATTCAGCTTTTCGCTCCCGCTGGGCCGACACAAAACGAAAGGGGAAAGAAAAAAATGAAGGAAAAAGCAAAAGTAAATGATTTTATTCGTATCTATACAGAGGAAGGAGATTACCTAATAGAAAATCCTTATCGAGTCACTCATATTGACCGTAGATTCCTCCCTAAAAAGCTCTACTATGAAGCACTAAGCTTGGACGGTTTGATTGATATTAAATTTTTAGAAGAAACAGAATTTGAAAAAATACAGTAAGGAAAAAGACAGCTAAATACATGTGGCTCTCCTTTTTATCTTTACTTTACTTTTTTGAAATGTAAAGTAAAGATAAAAAGGAAAAGTAATGGATCTTTAAAAAATATTGATTTATCGATAATAGACATGTGTCTATTATGAAGGTAGCAAGACTGCTCGTAGATTTTTTAGTATAAATTTTACGCGTGTTGGAAAAAGGAATAGCAGTGTCCAGAAAATGGTTCATTTCTGGACACTCCTTTTTTGGTATATTTTCTCTCTAAATGATCTGAAATACGTGTCCATAAACCCATTGCAAAATCGATGTTCAATTAATTATGCATAATAAAGTTGTGACACACTTAAAAAATTACAAATCATTTATATGGATGTTTGAATGCGAGCTTATGGTTATACTTCATTAATAACATTTTAGAAAAATAAGAACGTAGCCACCGCAATCGTATCGGTTGCTTTCTCTTTCCGCATTTAGTGGCGCTATTTCTCGCACTAATGGACTATATTCACCGTATAGTTGGCGTACTACTGTATTTCCGTACCTTTCTTTTAACCGCTTGATTAGATTTTCTGATTACCAAAGTGAGATAAATTCTATTTTAGTATGCTGTTTAAATGCTGCTTAAATCCCAAGACACGATTATAAATTATTGACAACATACGTTTAAAGATGTAAACTAATTACACTGATTACAAATGTAAACGAAAAAAAGGAGTGAAGAGGATGGTACCAATATTGGAGGTTCAAAGTCTTAAAAAAATTTTTACGAAAGCAGATGGATCCGCGCACACGGCGGTGGATGGCATCTCTTTTGATCTCAGAGCTGGTGAAATTTTCAGCTTTTTGGGTCCAAATGGGGCTGGGAAAAGTACAACTATCAATATGATCACCACCCAACTTTCCCCATCAGGTGGAATGATAAAAATAGAAGGACAGGATATCCGGGAAAATCCCGCTCTTGCGAGGCAGAAAATTGGGATTGTGGCCCAACATAATAATTTGGATCGGGGGCTGACGGCTCTCGAAAACCTGGTGTTTCATGGGAAATACTTCGGGATGGGAACAGCGGAAGCAGAAGAGCGCGCCCATTCTCTTTTGGAAGACTTTGGACTATCCGACTGGAAAGATGATTATGTAAAAAGTTTTTCGGGTGGGATGGCACAGCGTCTCAAAATTGCCCGAGCGATTATGCATCGGCCTAAACTTCTCTTTCTAGATGAACCAACGACAGGATTGGATCCCGCCTATCGAGAAATTCTTTGGAAGCACGTATTGACTCTTAATAAGAAGAATCATACAACAGTTTTTTTGACAACTCACTATATGGAAGAGCCTCAACGCTTTTCTGATCGAGTTGCCATTTACAATGCTGGTAAAATTAAGGCAATAGGAACGATTGAAGAACTAAGGGAATTGGTCCCAACCGCTAATATTATATACTTGACCCTTGATCAAATTCCTTCTGGGTTCGAGCAATTTCTTCAAAATGATTCTGCCATTAGACAAGTTGTTAAAAATGACCAGAAATCTTTAACAATCTATCCTGAAGACCACAAACAAGCATTGAACAAAATCATCAATTTGGTCGATAAGCACAATGTTACTTTAGAAAATATTCAGTTAAGTTCTACGAGCTTAGAGGATATTTACATCAGTTTGACGGATAATAAGGAAGGGGAGAAAAACAATGGGACAAATGCAAATATCAACTAATTCCGTATTTTGGACGATGGTGAAACGGGATATACTGGTCCAATGGCGGAACTGGGCGGAGTTCATTTTTCGGGTAGCCATGTTGCCCTTTATCCTCATTCTCACCTATGGATTTATTTTGCCGCGCATCGGTGTTTTAACGGAAGATTTCCCAAACAATATGTTTCCTGGGATGGTTGGCATGAGCCTTCTAGTCACGGGAATCCACGGTACAGCAATCCCGTTGTCCATGGACTTTAACAATTCTCGGGAAATTGAAGATCGGCTGCAGGCGCCAGTCGATATCAGAGTGACGGCTTGGTCGAAAATGGTTGTCGGAATCATTGAGTCCTGGATTGGTGGATTGCTCGTTCTGCCCATCTCACTGATGTTTATGGGTAGCTATCTCAATTTCTCCATGTCCAGTTTAGATATTTTACTGCTGATCCTTATCTTGGCCTTGAGTTCCGTTGCATCTGCTTCTTTGGGTCTACTGGTTGGTACGATTGTGAAGCCCATGCAGATTGCCGCTATGTTCCCTGGGTTTCTTATGCCAATCATCTTTACAGGAGCAGTTTTCTTCAGTTGGCAATCCTTAACTCCTCTTCCCATAATCAAGGGGCTCGTTTTATTTAATCCTCTGGTATATATCAATGAAGCCTTGAGATACACTATGATGGAAACCACTACTGCTATGCCGCTATGGTTTAGTTTGACGGGAATTATTCTATTCACACTCGCAATGGGCTGGTTGGGTATGAGACGTTTCACTAAAATGGCGATTCGTTAATTGTTTTGTTACAATTTTCTTGATTAGGCTGGGGCATTCCTAGCTGAAATGAGTGAAAAAAGGTTCCAATCACCAATTGTGGTGGTTGGAACCTTTTTTTGGAGTACCTTGGTGCAGCTTCCATCCTGTGGAGGTAACTTCGGGCAGTACCCTTTCTCTTGCTCACTATCATAATACGATTTTCAGACTATCTCTAACCCTCAGCACTTAATTGCATTATTCTTTTGTTACGAGTCAGGGTGCTCTTGCTGATACCGGTCATTTTCTCTACCTCTTTATAGGAATGATTCTTCAATAGATTCATGGCCAGATTGATTTGTTGCTGATTAAATTTCTTTGGTCGCCCTTCCCTGAAATCAGGTTTCTGTTTAGCCAGCTCTTTCCCTTCCTGCGTACGTTCCACAATCAAATCGCGTTCAAAATCCGCAAAAGCGCTGAAAATCGTGAAGATTAATCTTCCAGTGGACGTGTTTTCGATAATTCCTAAATTCAGCACGTTGATCCGCACGCCCTTCTCAAATAAGAGCTTGATCGTGTTCAATGCATCTTGCGTGCTGCGAGCGAAGCGATCCAGTTTCGTCACAACCAACGTATCTCCTGTCTCAATTTCCTGAAGGAGTTTTTGGAACTCGGGACGATCACTTTTTGTTCCGGTAATTTTCTCGAAGTAGACTCGGTCGCAGCGTTCCTCTTCGAGTTGACGTAGCTGTCCTTCTAGATCTTGTTGGCGGGTACTCACCCGTGCGTAGCCATATTTCATCTTTTTTCACCCTCACTTTTGAATATAAGTTATGACACACTTGTATCCCTTGATTTTACTGGAACTGAAAACTGTAGTCAATACTCATGAGTTATGACGAGCAATTAACATGAGCTTACGAGACTTGTCAGCTCCTCCTCTATCACTTTAAACACAAGGACAGCCAAAGCTTTTTCGATACGATCAACAGCTTAGACCAACGCCTCCCACAATGGTTTTGTAAGAAGCTGACGTTTTTAAATAAATACAAATTAGGGATTCAATATGCTTTAAAAACCAGGTATAGTAATGGTGCATTAGAAGGAACAAACAACAAGATAAAAGTGATAAAACGAGTAGCCTACGGCTATCGAAATTTCCACAACTTTCGAGCAAGAATTTATCTCATTCAAGGCTTGATCTTCTAAGTAAATCGAGTAGGAGGAGCCTCACGGCTCCGACCTCTCACACCACCGTACGTACGGATCCGTATACGGCGGTTCAATATCTTGCGTAAGCAGACTCTACCATTTCGCTTAGGGATACTAAGCCCCTGGACTGTCAACACCAAGTTATCGCCCATGCTGGGCGCACAACAAAAACCAGTTAAGCACTCTGCCTAACTGGTTATGACTAAATTTTCAGTTGTATCTTTCTCTACCAACACTAAATGTCGAAGAGCCAAAAAAGGAGATCTATCAAGCAATCTCCTTCCTAATAAATCTCCTCTTACATAAAGTTATTTATGAACACTGATTTAAGCTAAGCTGCCGATATCACAATCTCAGCATCCACTAAATCAGCCTTCAAGTTTTTGACATCTAAGTGGTCAAGGTAGAAATCCGTTACCTTATCACGAATTTGTTGTTCAATTACTCGCCGTAACGGCCGCGCACCCATTGCTTCATCATAGCCTTGTTCCATCAGCCAATCTTTGGCCGCTTTAGTTACCTCAAGTTTGATGGATTTTTTGGCTAAAGTTTTTTGTACATCCGCCAACATCAAATCGACAATTTGACTTAAGTCTTGCTTAGTCAGATGTGAAAATTCCACGATTCCATTAAAACGGTTCAGAAATTCTGGGCGGAAAAATGGTGCTAACTTATCCATTAATGACTGATCTCGTTGCTTGTCACCACTTAATGCTTCATTACCAAAGCCAGCATTAGAAGTAGCAATAATAATCGTATTTTTGAAATTAATGACATTGCCTTGTCCATCCGTTAAGCGCCCATCATCCATCACTTGTAACAGTAACGTTAATACTTGTGGATGAGCCTTTTCGATTTCATCTAATAATACAATGGAATATGGATTACGCCGAACCTGTTCAGTTAGAGTATTAGCATTATCATCATAGCCTACGTATCCAGCCGAGGTACCAATTAATTTCGACACAGCTGTACGATCAGCATATTCACTCATATCTAGCCGAATAATCGCATTTTCATTTCCAAACATATCTAAGGCTAATTGCTTAGCTAATTCAGTCTTTCCTACGCCAGTTGGGCCCACAAACAGAAAACTTCCAATCGGCTGATCACCCTCTGAAAAGCCCGCACGGTTACGCCGAATTGCTTTTGCTACCATTTCAACCGCTTCATCTTGACCGATTACCTTACTTTTCAGACGCTTATCAAGATTTTTCAAGCGCTCAATATCATTAGCGCCCATATCAGAAACTGGTATACCAGTTAAACGTTCAACCGATTGTGCCACATCATCAATCGTGGCAGTGATTTTTTCTTTTTGATCCGTTTCTTTAATTTTTTGCTTGGTTTCCTCGATCGACTTCTTGATATCAGCGGCTTTTGTAAAGTCCTCCGATTTAATGGCGGCCTCCTTAGCTGCCTCTAATTTTTTAAGGCGTTGATCCAATGTCTCAACATCAGTTTGCGAATTTTTAGCCGCTAAATGAGCCGCAGTCATGTCGATCAAATCGATAGCTTTATCTGGCAAAGTGCGTTGTGGTATATATTGGATTGAATAATCCACAGCCGCCTTCAAAACATCATCTGGTAATACAACATGATGATGTTTTTCGTACAGCTCTTTAATACCTTGTAATATACGTAAAGTGTCAGCGGCCGTCGGTTCATTAATCACAACATCATTGAATCGCCGTGCCAAAGCCGCATTTTTCAAAATAGTATTGCGATATTCATCTTGAGTCGTAGCCCCGATTACACTCAACTCGCCACGTGACAAAGCAGGTTTAATGATATCAGCCAATCCTTTGCCACCATCTTCACCACCAGTGGCACCCGTGCCGAGAATCTGATGAATTTCATCGAAGAATAGAATAATATTACCAGCTGCTTTAACTTCCTCTACCAGCTGTTTAATATTTTCTTCAAAAGAACCGCGATATTGAGTTCCTGCTTCCAAAGACGATAAATCAATCGAATAGATTTCTTTATCTTGAATCGTTTCTGGAACTTTACCAGCCACAATTGCTTGTGCCAGACCTTCGACGACTGCAGTTTTACCTACACCGGCATCACCAACTAAGATTGCATTATTTTTCGTTCTACGACACAAAATTTCTGCAGTTTCTTGAATCTCCTTCTCACGTCCAATCACTGGATCTAGTAATCCATCACGAGCCTGTTCTGTCAAATTAGTCCCTAACTTTTCTAAAATCCCTCCTTTTTTAACAGCCTGTTTACCATCTTTAGATACTTCTATTGTTTTATTATTTTGGGGTAGCTTACCAGTTGCTCGGTATTGAGTAAACTCATCCGGTGTCAACGATTGTCCATTAACTAAATACCGTGCACGCTCCGAATTTTGATTATCCATGCGCCGAAATAATTGATTGAAAACATCATCCATATCATTGTTGAAAAAAGGATCATTTCCGTAAAAATTTGCCATATTACAACACCTCCATAAAAATTTATATGTGTAACTTAGTGACCATAATATCCTTTAAGACTACAACTGTATTATAGCACAATTTTTATGTATCGCTAAGTAAAGTGCTTATAGAATCAATTAGAACCTGAATAATTCATAGAATTTCTGATACTCTATTAAAAGCCTATTAACGCGCGGTTCTTCTTTTCTTTTTCCGCACCCTTTGGGTGTACAAAAAGAACCCCAATCTGCTATGGTTAAAGTGACTAAACTAAACCAAGAAAGGGGTTCTCTCAATGGCTACATTACAGGAAAAACACGTAAAATTCAACTCTAAAATGGTGGTGTCAAACACCGGTGGTAATCTTTCGTCGGATGCCGGTCTCATCTTGGTGAAGGAATTCATGGATTCGCTTGGATTTTATTCGTTCGCGAAGCAATTCCTCCACTTCAATGAGGACCGTATTTATTGGACTCATGACAACATCTCCCTGCTCGAACAGCTGCTCTTCCAGTTGATTGCCAGATATTCCGCGGATTCATCCGCCAATCTCTTGAAGGAAGATCCCATTTTTCGGTTGGTTTTGGATAAGGAAGCCATCGCCTCCCAGGCCTCACTATCCCGCTTCTGGGACCGGATCAGCGAGGAGAACATTGCACAGTTTCAGGAACTGAACCAAGCCATGCTGGACAAGGTCCGCATGGAACGGAACAATACCCAAATGATCATCGATTTAGATTCCACACATTCGGATACGTTCGGGAACCAAGAAAAGACTGAGTACAATGCCCATTACGGCACACAGGGCTATCATCCGTTGGTGGCCTTCGATGGCCTCACGGGAGACTTTCTGAAAGCAGAACTTCGTTCTGGCAATGTGTATACGTCAAAAGGTGTAAAAGATTTTCTGGCACCGATGCTCGCACATTACTGTCAAGTCCTTCCCTGCACTGATATTTTGGTCCGGGGAGACAGCGGCTTTGCGACGCCCGAGGTCTATGATACATGTGAATCCAACGGAAGTTTCTATGTCATCCGCCTGAAATCAAATAAAGTCGTGGAAAAACTAGCGGAATCCTATGTCCTGGTTGGGGACAACCATTCCTGGGATGAAAGGGAAGTCCACCACTATTCCGCGTTCTATCAAGCCAATAGCTGGCCCCAAAAACGTCGAATCTGTATCAAATCGACTCGGGAAGCGAATCAGCTGGTGTTCAGTCACGAGTACGTGGTCACTAATTTTCACGAGGAATTATCCGCGAAAACCATCTTCCAGATTTACCATAAACGTGGCACCATGGAGAACTTCATCAAGGAAGCGAAAAATGGGTTCTATTTCGACAAGACGGATAGCTCAAGCTTCTTGGAAAATCATGCGCGGATGATGGTAAGCCTGTTGGCTTACAACCTGGTCAACTTCATGAAGACCATCTGTCTACCTGAAAAGGAAGCGACATTCCAAGTCGACACATTGCGGCTCCGCCTGTTCAAGGTGTCGGGTAAATTAGTCCACAGTGGCCGAAGATTGCTTTTACGGATGAGCTCCTATCATGTCTATCAAGACTTGTTTTATCAGTTACTGGATAAAATCCAGCAACTCAGTTGGCAAGCGTAAAATAGCAATCAGCTTTTAAAAAGACATGGAATCACTAAGGGATTCGTGCGCCCAAAAACAGCTCCAGATTCCCTATCTTCGTTAAAAAAACAAAAGGAAATCTGTTTTCGCAAGTACAAACCGGTTGAAAAAAGAAAATTCAACTCAAATCGATGTATAAACGTTATTTTCCCAAAAAAATTAGATCTATGAATTATTCAGGATAGATGCTAGTTATTAAGAATAGAAAAACTAAAATATATAGTCAATAATTTGATCTATTTTTGCCATATCTTGTAATGGTAAATAATCCGCAAGTACTAAATTCCGAGAATTGAAATCCAGTGATTTTAATTGAGAAATGAGGACCTGTCCATTAATATCCATTTCAGTTGGGAGTGTGTATCTAGTGGGTAGGTCTTTTATTGTAGAGGTAATCGGACAAATAATTACAAATCGTGTCTTTCTGTTAAAATCATAACGAGAAACAACCAAACCAGATCGACGTTTTTGATTTTTTTGTTCTGATGAGGAATCAAAATCAACCCAAACAATATCTCCTTTGTTAGGAATATATTTTTCTTTTTCTGACATTAGATTAATTCTCTCCCTTCAGGTGAAATATCTTCCCAATCATCCAATTCATAAAACTCTCCTTCATCTCCGCCTTCAAAAGGGTCAGATAATTTAGGAACTAAAAGAATAGTGCCGTCTGAAGAATAGACAACTAAATATTCTTTATTTGACTCTGGTTTTTTACCATTATGAGGTGGTAGTGTTATCACTACAGAACTACCTTGCATTCTTGATTTTGTTAGCAACATTTTAAACACTCCTTTTATTTATTATAGTATAAAAAACTATGTGTTGCAAAGATAATTTCATGTTTTATAAATAACAACATGAAACTGAGGAGAAAATTAAAAATAAAACAAGGGCACTATTTTAGATAAAATAGTGCGGTTACTTTGTTTCAAATAAAGGGTTTCTGAATTTTGTATAACTAACCGCATGAATATGGTACAATAGAAAGGAAATAGTGCAGTTAAAAATTCCGGAAGGGAATGATTTTTTGTCTTATAATGTGCAACCACTTCGAACAAAATCAGATATTGACGATGTACTTTTTGTTCTTAGACGAACAAAATATTCTAAAAGAAATGTTTTTCTCTTTTTATTTGGAATCAATGTTGGATTACGTGCTTCAGATATTGTTTGTCGAAAAGTGAAAGATATTTCATATTCACTTACACCAAAAATTATTGAGAAAAAAACGGGGAAAACTCAAACACTACATTTAGAAAATTTACAGCCATTAATTAAAACGTATATTGAAGAAATGAATTTAACTGAAGAGGATTATTTGTTTCCTTCACATGTGGGGAATAGTCACTTAACTGTAAATGGATTATACCGTGTATTTCAAAATGTAGGTATCCAATTAGAGAGATCAGACTTGGCCACACATACGATGAGAAAAACATTTGGTTATAATTATTATATGAAGACAAAAGATATTGGAACCTTAATGATTATTTTTAATCATTCTAGCGAAAAGATTACAAAACGATATTTAGGTATCACAGATCAAGAAATTGGTGAAAGTTTGGCTGATTTTAAATTAGGCTTTTAAATCCAATATTATCAGTCTTTAATGAATACATCAGAAGTTAATAAGTTCATTGTTCAAGGAGAAATCAAAGATAATTTTAAAATATAGTGATAGTTGAATGTTGTGAGGAGCTTTTTAAGGTCATTTGAAACTATTCATATGGATTATTGGTCATAAATGCATCAAAATACGTTTCTAAAATTTAGTCATAAATAATTATTAAGTATAAGTATACACGAAAGTATCTACTTTACAATGTATCTACTTTCGTGTATACTTATTTTAGAAGGAAGGTGTTCTTATGAGCTATGTTGTTGATGCTAGTGTTAAAACATGGGGGAATGGTAGTGCTGTTCGTCTATCAAAAGAACTTTTAGCAGTTGCTGGATTTCATGATTCTGAAGAAATTGAAATTGTAGCAGATGCGGATCAAATTATTATAAAAAAAAGAAGACAAACTAAAACTTTAGAAGAGATGTTTGAAAATTATGATGGTGGATTTTATGAACCAACTGTAGAAGACAGTGCTTGGTTAAGTATGGGGAGAGTTGGAGAAGAATGGTAGGAAAATATATACCTAAGCAAGGAGATATTATTCTAGTAAATTTTGACCCCTCATTAGGACACGAACAAAAAGATCAACGCCCTGCATTAGTTGTTAGTGCAAATTTACTATCAAAAACATCTCCTTTTACTTGGGTTGTTCCTATTAGTAATGGAAAATGGAATTATCCTACTCATGTAGTATTGGATGATCGAACAAAAACTAGTGGTCAACTATTTGTAGAACAATTAATGACGATTGATTATAGAGTAAGGCCTTTAAAGTATCTTGAGAAAATACCAAATGACATTCTTGATACGGTTTTAAATACTATACATGAATTGACAAAAAAAGTAAATGAGTAGTTTATATACTTTTTTGATTTTACAACCTGGCCTATATTTCATTTTTTTGCTTTGCTGCTTAGGTAAGTATTACGGAGGGGAAATATGCTAAATAATAAACTAGGGATTACTGATCAAGTAAAGTTAGCAAGGGCTGAAGAAAAAATTAGTAAAGCTAATGCTAAGAAATTATATGATTCAGGCGATATTCATACATTAGAGGTTGGTACGTATAAAGGTTTATCTGATATTCATAGATACCTATTTTCAGATATTTATGATTTTGCAGGTGAAATTCGAACCGTTAATATTTCTAAAGGTAATTTTAGATTTGCTCCAGTTATGTACTTAGAGGCTTCATTAAAGTTTATTGATCAGATGCCGCAACAAACAATTGAAGAGATTGTAGCAAAATATGTGGAAATGAATGTAGCGCATCCTTTTAGAGAAGGTAATGGACGCAGCACTAGAATATGGTTAGATTTAATTTTAAAAAAAGAAGTGAAAAAAGTTATTGATTGGAATTTAATCAATAAAGAATATTATTTATCAGCTATGGAGCGTAGTCCGGTTAACGATTTGGAAATACGATATCTTCTGACTAATGCCCTGACTAAATTTATTGATAACCGAGAAATATATATGAAAGGTATCGATGTTAGTTACTATTATGAAGGATATACGGAATACAATACAGAAGACCTTTAATTCTGTGGTATTGTAATTATTAAGATATCATGTTAATCTTATAAGTACAAATATATAACGATAGAAACAAATAAAAGAATCAACCTATGTCGGCACATAAGTTGATTCTTTTATTTTTTATTTAAAATGAGATAAAAATTATGAGTTAATCATATTTTAAGCATAATGGATTTGCAATTAGGGAGTTATCGCAAAATCTTAATATTATCAATTTAGATAACTTGGCTTCTATATAAAGAAGTTGTATTAGAGTAGTAATAAAAAAATAAGAACTTAATCAAGTGTTATGGCATTATTTACTTCCTTTAACTTGTTGAAAGAAAAAGGTATAATTAAGTTAGAAAAATAACTGTTGAGAGGTTGAATAAATTATGCAAAAACGGGAAAAATTGTTGAATGAGATTAGTAATATTTTAGAATTAGAAAATGATACTTTGAGTTTAAACAGAATTATTGAGTATACACAGTTTCCAAAAAGAAAAAGTTTTTTTGAAAAGGCAATATTAAAAGAAAATCGTCCTTACGGAGTTTTCAATGATAGTGAAGAAATTCTGATCTATCAAAGTAGAAAATCACCTGAGTTTACTGATCATCAAAAAGAATACTTTGAGTTAATAGTTAGCAATGTAAATAAACTTATTGAGTTAAGAGATAAATAATATAATGAAGATATGTAATTAAATGAGTTTGAGTCCAATGTCAATTTTTTTATTATTTAGAGTAAAGTTTTAAATGGAAATGAGGTGGAATTCATAAAAAAACAAAAGTTATACGTATCGGGAATTCTCTTGGAGTCATTTTACCTAAAGATAACGGAATAACAGTTGACGAATCATTAACGTATAAAGAAAATGGAAGCATCATTCAATTAGACTTATCAGAAACACAAAAATTACATGATAGAAATCTAATTGAAGAAAGTTTTAAAGATTTCGAGGAAGGCAATGTTGTAACTGAAAAAGAAATGGTAAAAGAATTTGGAAATTATAGATGGGGTAATTAGAAAATGATAGAGTATTCTGTTGAATATACAAATTAAAAGAGGCTAACAGCTATTCAGTTGTTAGCCTTATTCAACTTTCATAAAAATATTAGTTTTCCTGAAAGTTGAACATAATACATTGCAACACAGCGCATTCACCCAAAGTTACGGTATGCTCTACAATAAAAAAGGAAATGCTTCTAACTCAGCATTTCTTTTTTTATTTAGACTTTAAGATTAAAAATTTATTCGGAAAAA